>NZ_BSPX01000050.1:0-34485 GCF_030161255.1 Zoogloea oryzae | reverse complement strand
GGGCGTCGCTGCCGGCAGCGGGCGGGCTGCCGCTGGCAACGGCGGGTGCCGGCGTGTCGAGCTGCAGGCTCTGGCGCGGCAGCCAGCCGCTGCGGCCGCCGTCGGCTTCAACCTGATACCAGTCCCGGCGCTCATCCACGATGCGCACGGTGGCGAGGCGGTGCACCGTGCTGACGACCGGCGCGTAAGGGGTCGGGTCGGTGCGGAGTTTTTCGGGAGCGGTGAGGGTGGCCGTGTCGGCGGCGAGCGCGGCCATCGAGGCAAGGCACAGGGACAGGAAGATCGCGGACTTGCTGGGGCGCATGGCGGCAGGCCGATGATGTTGGGCTGACGGGAGCTTACGGCAGTCGGCGCGGGCTTGGCAAAGCGACCGGCGGGCGGCAGCGCAGGGCGTCACGGTGGCGGGGCGGATGGCGCCCCTCGTTCAAATCGGCTAACTGCGGCACAATGCGCCCCTGCGCCGGGTGCCGGCGTTTCTGGTTCCATAGCCGATGTCTTATGAATTCCTGGTCGGCCTGCGCTACACCCGCTCCAAGCGGCGGGCGCAGGGCCGCAATCGATTTATCTCCTTCATCTCGCTGGTCTCGATGCTGGGCATCGCCCTGGGCGTGGCGGCGCTGATTGTCGTGCTGTCGGTGATGAACGGCTTTCAGCGCGAACTGCGCACGCGCATCCTGGGTGTGGCGTCCCACGTGCAGGTGAGCGGCTACGACGGCGAGCTTGCCAACTGGCAGCGCATCGCCGACGAGGCGGCGAAGCACCCCCGCGTACGCGCCGCGGCGCCCTTCGTGCAGGCCCAGGCCATGCTGTCCTTCGACCAGACCGTGCGCGGCACGCTGGTGCGCGGGATCCTGCCCGACGCCGAGGACAAGGTGGCGGAGTTTGCCAAGCACATGCGCTTCGGCCAGCTCGACGACCTGCGCGCCGGCGAGTTCGGCATCGTGCTCGGCGCCGATCTGGCCCGGGCGCTGCGGGTATCCACCGGCGACAAGGTGACGCTGATCGCGCCCCAGGGCCTGGTGACGCCGGCAGCGATCCTGCCGCGGCTCAAGCAGTTCAGGGTGGTGGGCATCTTTGAAGTGGGGATGTACGAGTACGACTCCAGCCTGGCGCTGGTGCATCTGCAGGACGCCCAGACGCTGTACCGGATGGAGGATCGTGTCTCCGGCGTGCGCCTCAAGCTGGATGATCTCTTCGAGGCGCCGCGGGTGGCGCGGGAGCTGCCGCGCTATCTGGACGCCGACACGATGGTGTCGGACTGGACGCGCAGCCACGCCAACTTCTTCCGCGCGGTGCAGATCGAGAAGAACGTGATGTTCATCATCCTGCTGCTGATCGTGGCGGTGGCGGCCTTCAACATCGTGTCGACGCTGGTGATGGCGGTACAGGACAAGCAGGCCGACATCGCCATCCTGCGCACCCTGGGGGCGAGCCCGGGTTCGATCATGGGCATCTTCGTGATCCAGGGCGCGCTGATCGGCTTCATCGGGCTTGGTCTCGGCGTGGCGGCTGGCGTGGCGCTGGCGCTCAACATCGACGTGGTGGTGCCGGCCATCGAGCAGTTCTTCGGTGTGCAGTTCCTGGCCAAGGACGTCTATTACATCTCCGACCTGCCGTCCGAGCTGCTGTGGTCCGACGTGATCGCGATCACCGTGGTGTCCTTCGTGCTGACCCTCGTGGCGACGCTCTACCCGAGCTGGCGGGCGTCGCGTCTCAACCCGGCGGAGGCCCTGCGCTATGAGTGATGCCGTGATCGAATGCCGCGGGCTCTCCAAGTCGTTCCGCGAAGGGGTGGATGCGGTGGAGGTGCTGCGCGGCGTGACCATGTCGGTAGCACCCGGCGAGCGGGTGGCGGTGGTCGGCTCGTCCGGCTCCGGCAAGAGCACGCTGCTCCATCTGCTGGGTGGGCTGGATGTGCCGTCGGCGGGCGAGGTGAAGCTGCTGGGGCGGGATTTTTCGACGATCTCGGATGCCGAGCGGGGCCGCCTGCGCAACGAGTCGCTGGGCTTCATCTACCAGTTCCACCATCTGCTGGCCGAGTTCTCGGCTGTCGAGAACGTGGCGATGCCGCTCTTCGTGCGGCGGATGCCGAAGGACGAGGCGCTGGCGCGGGCCGCCGAGACGCTCAAGGCCGTCGGCCTCGGTCATCGGCTGGATCACACGCCGGGCGAGCTCTCCGGCGGCGAACGCCAGCGGGCGGCCATCGCGCGGGCGCTGGTCACCAAGCCGGCCTGTGTGCTGGCCGACGAGCCCACCGGCAACCTGGATCGCCAGACCGCCGAGAAGGTGTTTGCGCTGATGCTGGAGCTCGCCGAACAGCAGGGCACGGGCTTCGTGATCGTCACCCACGATCCCCAACTGGCAGCCCGGGCGAGCCGCGTGCTGCGTCTGCAGGATGGGGTGCTCGAGACCGGCGCCTGAGCGGTTGTCTGGCGCGGCTGACATTTGAATGCGAAGTGGGAATTTCCGGCGCCTGATCGCCGGCTGCGCAAGGTGCGCGATATAACCATTTATTGAGCGGGGTTTCTTAAGTTTACGGGGAGCTGTGTCGATATAGGCCCACCCGGGCCCGTGGTGGTCCCGGCGGTGATTTACCGGAGACACCATGAACGCACTATTCGCCCCCGCGGTTGCTCTGCTCAACCGAATGCGCTACCCCAAGAAATTTGCCCTGCTCGGGGTGATCGCGCTGCTGGTGATTGGAACCCTGCTGGCCCAGCTTGCCCTGACCCTTCGCGAAAACATCGACTTCGCCGAGAGGGAGGTCGAGGCGCTGGGGGTGGTTCCGCGTCTGCTCAAGGTGATCCAGACGAGCCAGCAGCACCGGGGGCTGTCCTCCGGCTTGCTCAATGGCAACGAAGACATGCGCGCGCCGCTGCAGAAGAAGACCGCCGACGTGGCGGCCGCCTTCAAGGCTGCAGACGAAGCCTTTGCCGGCATGTCGGCCCGATCGGCCGTCAAACGCTGGCCGGATGCGCGCAAGGACTGGTCGGCACTGGAGTCGGGCGGCCTGCAGATGAAGCCGCGGGACAACCTGCTTGCCCACACCGCCCTGATCCGCAAGGTCATGCTCACGCTGCATGACCTGGGCGACGACGGCAACCTGACCCTCGACCCGTCGGCCGACACCTACTACCTGATCGACAACGTGGTCCGCCGGGTGCCGGATGTTTCGGAACGCCTCGGCCGCCTGCGCGCGATGGGGACCGGCGTGCTCGCCGCGAAGGCCCTGGACGACCAGCGGCGCTTCGACATCAGCACCCAGCTGGGCGAGCTGAACATGACCCTGGCGGATTTCAACGAGAACCTCGATCGGGCGGCGGTGGCCAATCCGGCGCTCCGCGGCTCCCTCGAGAAGCTCGGCAAGGAGTTCAACGCCGTCGCCTCGCAGGTCATCAATGCGCTGCAGGAGCGCATCCTGAAGGGCGATTTCGAAATGGCACCCAAGGCGTATTTCGATCTCGTCACCCAGGCCATCGACATGACCTACGCCAAGACCTACGACGAGCTCATTCCGTCGGTGGATGCCCTGCTGAAGGCGCGTATCGCCGCCCACCAGCGTTCCTTCACCATCGACGCGGTCATCGCGGGGGCGGCCCTGCTGCTGCTGCTTTATCTGTCCGCCGGCTTCTGTGTGGCGGTGTTGCAGTCGGTCAACGAGCTCAGATCCGGCGCCCAGGCGCTCGCCAACTGCGATCTGCGCTCGCGCATCGAGTTCTCTGCGCAGGACGAATTGCGTCTGGTGGCCGACCAGTTCAACGAGATGGCCCAGGCGGTGGCGGTGGTGATCGGCAAGGTGCAGGGCGGGGCCAACGATGTGGCGAAGGCCGCCGAGGTGCTGGCCCATTCGGCTTCGCAGGTTTCGTCGGGCTCCGAGCAGCAGAGCAGCGCGGCCTCCAGTATGGCGGCGGCGGTCGAGGAGATGACGGTGGGGATCGAGGAGATCGCCAGCAGCGCATCCGAGGCCGAAGGCATTTCGTCGTCGTCGGGCCGGCTGTCGTCGGAAGGCGGCGCGGTGGTTGCGCGGACGGTGACCGAGATGGAGCGCATCGCCAGTTCGGTGCGCGATTCTGCCCAGGTGATCCAGCAGCTCGGCGATCAATCCACCCAGATCTCGGCCATCGTCAATTCGATCAAGGAGATCGCCGACCAGACCAACCTGCTGGCCCTCAACGCCGCCATCGAGGCGGCCCGGGCCGGTGAGAGCGGCCGCGGCTTTGCGGTGGTGGCCGACGAGGTGCGCAAGCTGGCCGAGCGTACCGCCAAGGCCACCGGCGAGATCACCGGCATGGTGGTGTCGATCCAGAACGGCACCGAAAAGGCCGTGGCGACCATGCAGGATGGCGTGACCCGGGTGCAGGATGGCGTCGTGCTGGCCGGTCAGGCCGGCAATGCGATGAACCAGATCCACGCTGGCGCCACCCAGGTGGTCGGTGCGGTCGCCGACATCTCCGCCGCGCTGCGGGAGCAAGGGGCTGCGAGCACCGAGATCGCCCGCAACGTGGAGCGCATCGCCCAGATGGCCGAGCAGAACAGCGCCGCGGTGCGCGATACCGCCAACACCGCCCATCGGCTTGAAGGGCTGGCCCAGCAGCTGCGGGCCGAGGTGTCCCACTTCCAGATCTGATCGCTGGGCTTCGGCCCGAAACGGAAACGCCCCGGTGTGCGACGCTGCATGCCGGGGCGTTTCTGTTTGTGGGGCCGGTTCAGTCGGGCAGCAGCGCGTTTTCGAGTTCCTGCCGGCCCAGCGGTGAGGCCATCGCGATGACCAGCTGGCCCGGGGCCAGCATGAATTCCTTGGTCGGATTGAAGACCACTTCGCCATCCTTGCGCACCGCCAGCAGCACGTAGTTGGGGCTGCGCAGGCGCAGGGTATCCAGCGCGCGGGGCTCGAAGTTGTCGGGTACGCGGATCTCCTCCAGGCGCAGCTTGAGTTCGGAGCGCAGCATTTCGTCCAGGAAGGACACCACGTGGGGGCGGATCATGCTGGATGCGATCCGCATGCCACCGGTGAAATCCGGTGAGATCACGCTGTCGGCGCCGGCCTTGCGCAGCTTCTCGGCGTTGCGCACCTCGTGGCAGCGGGCAACGATGCGGATGTTCGGGTTGAGCTGCTTGGCGGTGAACACGATCATCAGGTTGCGGCTGTCGTCGCCGGTGACGGCGAATACGCCCTGGGCGTCCATGATGCCGGCCGATATCAGCAGATCGTCGTCGCTGGCGTCGCCACCCAGATAAACCAGGCCGGGCAGACGTTCCCGCTGGGCTTCCATGGCCGCCTCGTCGGCGTCGATGGCCACGTAGTGGCGGTGGGTTGTGGTGAGCTCGTTGGCCACGTTGCGGCCGACCCGGCCGAAACCGCAGATGATGTAGTGGCCGTGGAGCTTGCGAATCTGCTTTTCCATGCGTCGTCTCCGCAGGGTGTAATCGAGGTCGCTTTCGAGGAAGAAAACGGTCAGGCTGGTAAAGAGGAAGGTCACCGCACCGAAGCCGGCCAGGGCGATGAGGCCGGCGAAGAGGCGTTCGGCAAAGCCGTCGATCTGCACGATCTCGCCGTAGCCCACCGTGGTGACGGTGATGATCGTCATGTAGAAGGCGTCGGAGAAGCTCGCATTGTCGCCGCCGGCGTAGTAGAAGCCGGCGGTGCCGACGGCCATCAGCGCCACCAGAAAACCGGCGGCGAAGTAGATGCGCAGCAGGATGCGCGGCAGCTGGCTGGTGCGCCGGCCGTTGGGCGTGACTGCAACGGCCTTCGGGCGCCGCCGGAGGTGCAGCAGGCGGCGGAGCAGGGCGATGAGATAGGCGATCTTCAAGTCAGACTGTTCCGGCGCTTGCGCCACTGGTGGATGAGATAACTGCGCCAGGCGACGCGGGTCAGCAGGTAGCCGGCGAGCGACAGCCCTGAGGCCAGCACCACCAGCCCGAGAAAGAGCGGCTTGCCGAGCCCGGCGACCCACGCCAGCAGCGCGTCGAGCCAGCTGGCCAGGCTGCCTGCGCCCCATTCGGGCGGCGCGGTGAAGTGACCGGCCCCGGGCCCGAGAATCCACTCGCCGATGGCAAAGGCGGCCACGTAAAGGGGCAGGATGGTAAACGGATTCGTGTAGAGGGTTGTGAAGAGCGCCAGCGGAAGATTGACGCGAAAAACCATGCAGCACAGCGCCGCGCCGAGCATCTGGAAGGGGCCGGGAATCAGCCCGCAGAACATGCCGACGGCCACCGCGCCGGCTGCGGAGTGGCGGTTGAGGTGCCACAGGCGGGGGTGGAACAGGGTCGTTCCAAAAGGCGCAAGCCAGCGGTTGGCGGCGAGCGTCTCGTGGTCCGGCAAGTAGCGCTTGAGCAGTCGTCGCATGTCTGTGTGGTCATCGCCGAACGATGATGACCTTGTCTCCATCAGGGATTCTAACCGACTCGATCCGAGTTGGTGTCGGCCGCACGGAACGCCCGTTTTCGGCTAGATTCCGGGTTATGGGAATTATCGTTGTGGCATTTGCGGCTGGCATTCTGGTGTGCCAGCTCGGGGTGGCGCTGCCGTCGCCGCTTGAAATGGGCAGCGCGCTGGGCGTGGGCCTGCTTTTGGGTGCGCTGGTGTGGGGTCTTTCGGCGCGCGGCGTCGTTCGCGGGCTGCTGCTCGCAATTGCGGGTGCGGCGATCGGCTGGAGCTACGCGGGCTGGCGGGCCGAGCTGCGGCTTGCCGACGCGCTGCCCGGCGAACTGGAAGGCCGCGACGTGCAGGTGACCGGTGTGATCGCCAGTCTGCCCCAGGATTTCGAGCGTGGCCTGCGCTTTGTCTTCGAGGTGGAGGAAAGTTCGGCGCCGGTGCCTCGGCGGATCTCGCTGGCCTGGTACAAGGGTTATCGGGACGACGAGCTGCACAGCCTGCCCGAGATCCACGCCGGCGAGCGCTGGCAGCTCACGGTGCGCCTCAAGCGGCCCCACGGCAACGTCAATCCCCACGGGTTCGACTACGAGGGCTGGCTGCTCCAGCAGGGCATCCGGGCCACCGGCAGCGTGCGACCGGCAGAGTCCAACCGGCGGGTGGCCGCCTTCGTGCCGGGGCTGATGAATGGTGTCGAGCGCCTGCGCGAAGGCATCCGGGCGCGCTTCCGGGCCGCGCTGCCGGATGCGCCCTACGCCGGCGTGCTGGTGGCGCTGGCGGTGGGCGACCAGCGTGCCATCCCGGCCGAGCTGTGGAAGGTATTTGCGACGACCGGCATCTCCCACTTGGTGGCGATCAGCGGGCTGCACGTGACGATGGTGGCGGCCCTGTTTGCCGCTGGCGTGGGGGCGATCTGGCGCCGTGCGCCGGCCCTGGCCCTGCGCTGGCCGGCCCAGCAGGCGGCGGTGACGGCGGGCTTCTTCGCGGCGCTGGGCTATTGCCTGCTCGCCGGCTGGGGCGTGCCGGCCCAGCGCACGCTCTACATGCTCGGCTGCGTCGCACTGGCGATCGGCCTGCGGCGCGAAACGGCGCCCGGCCGGGTGCTGGCGGTAGCCCTTGGTGTGGTGCTGGTGATCGACCCGTGGGCGGTGCTGGCGGCGGGTTTCTGGCTGTCGTTCGGGGCGGTGGCGCTGCTGTTCCTGGTGAGCAGCGGGCGGCTGGGGCAGGACGGCCGCATCCTTGGCGCCCTGCGCGCCCAGTGGGCGATCACCCTGGGTCTGCTGCCGGCCTTGCTGCTGCTCTTCCAGCAGTTTTCGGTGGTGTCGCCGCTGGCCAACGCCATCGCGATTCCGCTGGTGAGCTTCGTCGTCACGCCCCTGGCGCTGGCGTATGCGGTGTTTCCGCTGCAGATGTTCGCCGACCTGGCCCATGGCGCCTTCGCGCTGACGATGCTGCCGGTGCGATGGCTGGCCGAGCTGCCCTGGGCGGCCTGGCAGCAGGCGGCGCCACCGCCGGTGCTGGCGGTGCTGGCCGTGCTCGGTTGCCTGTGGGCGTTGCTGCCCCGGGGCACCCCGGCCCGCTGGGTGGGGCTGGTTCCATTGGTGCCGCTGCTGCTGTGGTCGCCGGCCCGGCCGGTGCCGGGCGAGGCGAGGGTGGCGGTGCTGGACGTGGGCCAGGGGCTGGCGGTGCATGTGCAGACGGCCGGGCATGACCTGATCTTCGACACCGGCCCGGCGTTTTCGGCCGACGCCAACAGCGGCGAGCGCATCCTGCTGCCCTACCTGCGGGCGATCGGCGTGCGCCGGCTCGACACGCTGGTGGTCACCCACCAGGACAACGACCACGCCGGCGGCGCCGAGGCGGTGCTGACCGGCTTGCCGGTGGGCGAGGTGCGCAGCTCGCTGCCGCCCAACCACCCGGCGCGAGTGATCGCCGGCCCGCGGGATGTGCCCTGTGCGGCCGGCCAGGGCTGGGACTGGGATGGCGTGCGCTTCACGTTGCTCCACCCGGCCGAGGCCAGCGACGCGGTGCCGAAGAAGACCAACGACATCGCCTGCGTGCTGCGGGTGGAGGCGGGCGGTCGCACGCTGCTGCTCACCTCCGACATCGAGGCGGTTTCCGAGGCGGCGCTGATCGCCCGGGACGCCGACGCCCTCGCCAGCGACGTGGTGGTGGTGCCCCATCACGGCAGCCGAACTTCGTCGACCGCGGCCTTCGTGGCGGCGACCCGGCCGCGCTGGGCGATCTTTCCGGTGGGTTATCTCAACCGCTTCCGCCATCCCAACGGCGAGGTGTGGACGCGGTGGGCGGCGTCGGGGGCGGGCATGCTGCGCACCGACGCAGGTGGCGCGATCCTGTTCACCCTGGGCGAGGCCGAGCCGCAACCCCTGGGCGCCCGGGCGCTTGCGCCGCGCTACTGGCACGGGCGCTGAAACCGGGGCGCTGCCTGCAGGTGCTATGCTTGGCGGTCTCGAATCTGCTTCAGTGACCATGAGCCTCCTTGCCGCCCTCCGCCAGCTTTTCAGTGCTCAGCCCGCGCCACCCGCGCCCATCGAACCCACCTCCCAACCGCCTGCGCCAACCTGGTTCGAGCCGCGCCAGCGCAGCGTGCAGTGCATTGGCGCCCATGGTTTTCACCGCATGGCCTACACCGAATGGGGCGACCCGGCCAATCCGCGGGTGCTGCTGTGCGTGCATGGCCTGACCCGCAACGGCCGGGATTTCGACGACCTGGCCCGGGCGATGGCGCCGTATTACCGGGTGGTCTGCCCCGACGTGGTGGGGCGCGGCCAGAGCGGCTGGCTGGCGGTGAAGGATGACTACCAGCTGCCCACCTACGTGGCCGACATGATCACCCTGATCGCCCGCCTCAACGTGGAGACGGTGCATTGGGTGGGCACCTCGATGGGCGGGCTGATCGGCATGCTCGTCGCCAGCATGCCCGAGAACCCGATCCGCCGGCTGGTGCTCAACGACGTGGGCCCGGTGATCACCGTCAGCTCCCTGCGCCGCATCGGCCAGTACGTGGGCAACGCACCGGTGTTCCCCAGCTTTGATGCTGCGGAGGCCTACATCCGCGAGGTAAGCGCGCCCTTTGGCCGGCTGACCGACGCCCAGTGGCGGCATCTCTCCGAAACCTCGGTGAAGCCGGTGGAAGGCGGCTGGGCGATGCGCTACGACCCGGGCATCGGCGAGCCCTTCCGCAAGACGCCGCTGGTGGCGGATGTGGATCTGTGGCCGGTGTACGAAGCGATCAGCTGCCCGACACTGGTGGTGCGCGGGGCCGAATCTGACCTGCTGCTGGCCGATACGGCCCGGCAGATGAGCGCCCGTGGGCCGAAGGCGAGCCTCGTCGAAGTGCCGGATGTCGGCCACGCCCCCACGCTGATGGACCCTGCGCAGATCGCGCCGGTCCGCGATTTCCTGCTGGCGGGGCGCGCATGAGCGGTGGCTGGCTCGCGGCCTTCTCCTTGCCCGACTGGATCGCGCTGGGCTGGTTTCTGATGTGCTGGATCGGCTACGGCTGGGTGGTGGAGCACGGGAAGGGCGGCAGTACCCGGGGGCTGCTCGGTGCGAGCCACCATTTCCGCCTCGAGTGGGGCCGTCAGATGCTGCGGCGTGAGGTGCGGGTGGCCGATTCGGCACTGATCGGCAACCTGATGCAGAGCGTGTCGTTCTACGCCAACACCACCATCTACGTGATCGCCGGCCTGCTGGCGCTGCTCGGGGCGATGGACAAGCTCATCGATGCGGCGGCCGACCTGCCGTTTGCCCGCCACGTGTCGCGGGACGTGTGGGAGGTGAAGCTGCTCCTGCTGCTGACGATCTTCATCGTGGCGTACTTCAAGTTCACGTGGTCGCTGCGCCAGTTCAACATGCTGTCGATCCTGATCGGCGCGGCGCCGCCGCCGGGCGAAGGTACCGAGGAGTTCGCCCAGCGCTTTGCCCGCATCAACTCGCTCTCTGGCGACGAGTTCAACCGGGGCATCCGGGCGTATTACTTCGGGCTGGCGGCGGTGTCGTGGTTCGTGCAGCCCTGGCTGTTCTTTGCCACCACCAGCTGCATCGTGCTGGTGCTGTACCGGCGGGATTTCCGCTCCAAGACGCTGGACGCGATGCGCATCTGAACGACAAAACAGCCCTCCGCGGGCTGTTCCGTTTTTTTCAGGCGTCGATTATTTACGCGTCGCCGTCCTGCTCCAGCTTCACCGCCGCCGAGTTGATGCAGTAGCGCAGCCCGGTGGGGGCGGGGCCGTCCTCGAAGACGTGGCCCAGGTGGGCGCCGCAGTCGTGGCACAGCACCTCGGTACGCAGCATGAAGTGGCTGCGGTCCTCGGCTTCCTCGACGTTTTCAGGGGCGGCCGGGGCGTAGAAGCTGGGCCAGCCGCAGCCCGAGTCAAACTTGTGCTCGGACGAGAACAGGTCGGCCCCGCAGCACACGCAGCGGTACTGGCCTTGTTCGTGGCAATCCCAGTAGCGGCCGGTGAAGGCCCGCTCGGTGCCCTTCTTGCGGGTGACTTCGAATTCCTCGGGGCTCAGCTGGGCGCGCCATTCGGCGTCGGTCTTTTCGATCTTTCGGCTCATGGCAGTCTCTCGGGTTGGGGGAAAACGAAACGGGCCGGTTGAAGCCGGCCCGCTGATGCTCAGTGCAGGTGCTTGGGCATCTGCTCGGCCTGCTCTTCGGGCAGCTCGGCGTGCACCGCTTCGCCCTCGGGCGAGGGGTACATGGGCGCGCCACAGTCGTCGCAGTATTCCATCGGAAACTCGTTGTCGAGCACCAGGATGTCGGCGATGCCGCAGCTGCGAAGGGTCGATTCGATCTCGGCGAGGGTCTCGCTGCTCTCGTCCTCGGCGCCCAGCAGCGGCCACACCACGCCATGCACCACGTCGTTGCCGCCGCGGCGGGTGAAGCCGATGCGGAACTCCTCGACCTGGCGCTCGAAGAACGGGGCGACCACGGCCCGCAGGCCGGCCGCCGGCGTATCCAGCGTGGTGGACAGGAAGGCCACCGAGGCCTGGATCGAGTACGGGCGAGAAGCCTTGTCGGCCTCGCGGCTGGCGGCGAAGTAGGCGTTGGGCAGCACCACCTCGAAGGCACAGCCGGTGAGCAGCGGGGCGACGCAGGCGCCACCCTGGGCGCGCCATTGGTCCAGGGCCTGTTCGCGAGTGCAGTCTTCTTCCTGCCAGCGGAAGATCGGCGCGCCCTTGGGCACGATCACCGCGCCCAGCAGGTAGCGGTTGTCGGACAGGAACTGGGCCGTCTCGGGCAGGTTGTCGGTCTTGATGTGCAGATCGGTGTCGGTGCCGGCGGCCTTGCCCAGGTGGGTGGCGAAGTCGGCGGTGGCGCAGTAGCCCTGGGGCAGCTGATCCGGGCTGAACAGGAAGTCGGCCAGGGCCAGCTTCACGTCCTTGGCCAGGATGTGGGCCTTGAGATGCACCCGCAGGTTGGCCATCACCGCGGCGGCGATGGGGGTGGCGGGGATGCGGTAGCGGCTCCAGGCCATCACCGGGCAGGCGATGAGGAGCACGTCGTGCTGCTCGTCGGACTTCAGCGCGCCTTCGGCCCGGGACTCGATCATGTCGGCGAGCTCGTCGTAGGCGTGGGCGCTGGCGGTGGAGAGGTGATCCAGCGCGGTGTTGAGGGCGTCTTCGTCCTCGGCACGGAGCAGGGCGTCCACGGCGCCGGCGAGGCGCTGGTCCCAGAAGTGGTCTTCGGCACGGCTGCTGGATTCGGCCAGGCCGTTGGCGAGCCACAGGAGTTGTTCGGCGTCCCGCGGCAGTCCGCCACGGCGACCGAGTCGGTTACGTTTCATCGGGCTCTCCTTGTTGATTCAGGGGTTTGACCGCGCCGCGGGCGCCACGATCCCCGGCTGCCATCGGGCAGGCCGGGCGGGCGGCGCGGCGGTCTTTCCTTTTAGTAGGACTGCGGGTCGAGTCGGACTTCCTGCAGGATGATGGTGGAGATTTCTTCGATGGACTTGGCGGTGGAGTCGAGCCACTTGATGCCTTCGCGCTTCATCATGCGCTGGGCGGATTCGATCTCGTGCAGACAGTTTTCGAGGGACGCGTAGCGGCTGTTGGGCCGGCGTTCCTGGCGGATCTGCGAGAGGCGGTCGGGCCCGATGGTGAGGCCGAACAGCTTGCCGCGGTAGCGGGTGAGCTCGACCGGCAGGCGGTTACGCTCGAAGTCTTCGGGGATCAGCGGGTAGTTGGCGGCCTTGATGCCGAACTGCATCGCCAGATACAGGCTGGTGGGCGTCTTGCCGGAGCGGGACACGCCGACCAGGATCACGTCGGCCTCGGCCAGATCGGCGTGGGAGACGCCGTCGTCGTGGGCGAGGGTGAAGTTGATCGCCTCGATGCGCTTCTTGTAGTCCTGGCTGTCGGCGATGCCGTGGAAGCGGCCGGCGGCGTGGGTGGAGCGCTGGCCCAGCTCGTTCTCGAGGGGCTCGATGAACTTCTCGAACAGGTCGAGGAACAGGGCGTCGGCCTCACGCAGCGCAGCGACGGCGCTCGGGTCGACCAGGGTGTTGAAGACGATCGGGCGGATGCCGCTTTCGATGGCCGCGTCCTTGATCCGCTGCACGCAGTCGCGGGCCTTGTCGGTGCTGTCGATGAAGGGCAGGCGGTGGTTGCGGAAGCGGGTGTCGGGGAACTGGGCGAGCAGGCTGTGGCCGAGGGTTTCGGCGGTGATGCCGGTGCCGTCGGAGATGAAGAAAACGTGGCGGGTCTGGCTCATGGATGTGGCAGCAGAAATAGTCGGAATCGCGCGCGCGGCCTGTGCCGGGCAATGGAGCATCTTATCCCATTCCAGCCCCCGCAAGCCGGTGAAGTCGCCCCGGATCGGTGCGTGGCAGGCTGCACGCATTGGGATAAACCCTCAATGTGGCGCAGCAGCAAACCTCATACAATGCGCAGCAGAAAAGCATTCCATATCTGTTTTCAATTTCTCCCAGGAAGATTTTTCATGGCCCGTAACGTCATTCCGTTCCAAGAACTCCGCATGACCGATGTCGAGCAGGTTGGCGGCAAGAACGCCTCCCTCGGCGAGATGATCAGCCAGCTGCCCGCCAGCGTGCGCGTGCCCGGCGGCTTTGCCACCACCGCCGACGCCTATCGCAAGTTCCTGTCCCATCAGGGCCTGGCCGACCGCATCAGCGCCGCCCTGGCCACCCTGGACGTGGATGACGTCGTGGCCCTCGCCAAGAACGGCGCCCAGATCCGCCAGTGGATCGTCGATACCCCCTTCCCGCCGGAACTCGAAGCCGAGATCAAGGCTGCCTACGAGCAGCTCACCGCCGAAGGTGACGGCAGCTTTGCCGTGCGTTCCTCCGCCACCGCCGAGGATCTGCCCGATGCGTCCTTCGCCGGCCAGCAGGAATCCTTCCTGAACATCCACGGCTACGAGAACATCCTGCACGCCATCAAGGAAGTGTTCGCGTCGCTGTACAACGACCGCGCCATCGCCTACCGCGTGCACAAGGGCTTCACCCACGCTGAAGTCGCCCTCTCGGCCGGCGTGCAGCGCATGGTCCGCTCCGACATCGGCGCCTCCGGCGTGATGTTCACGATGGACACCGAATCCGGCTTCGACGGCGTGGTGTTCATCACCGCCTCCTACGGCCTCGGCGAAACCGTCGTGCAGGGCGCGGTGAACCCCGATGAGTTCTACGTGCACAAGGCCACCCTGGCCCAGGGCAAGCCCGCGGTCATCCGCCGCAACCTGGGCTCCAAGCTCATCAAGATGGTGTTTGCCGACAAGAAGGAAGCCGGCAAGTCCACCCGCACCATCGACGTGCCCGAAGCCGACCGCAATGTTTACTCCCTGACCGACGCCGACGTGCTCGAGCTGGGCCGCTACGCCATGATCATCGAGCAGCACTACGGCCGCCCGATGGACATCGAGTGGGGCAAGAGCGGCGACGACGGCAAGCTCTACATCCTCCAGGCCCGCCCGGAAACCGTGAAGAGCCAGCAGTCCGGCCACGTGATGGAGAAGTACCGCCTCAAGCAGTACGGCAAGTCCCTCACCCACGGTCGCGCCATCGGCCAGAAGATCGGCGCCGGCAACGTCCGCATCGTCAAGGACGCCTCCGAGATGGACCGCGTGAAGGCCGGCGACGTGCTCGTCACCGACATGACCGACCCGAACTGGGAGCCGGTGATGAAGCGCGCCTCCGCCATCGTCACCAACCGCGGCGGCCGTACCTGCCACGCGGCGATCATCGCCCGTGAGCTGGGCATCCCGGCCATCGTCGGCTGCGGCAACGCCACCGAAGTGCTGGACGAGAACGACGAAGTCACCGTCTCGTGCGCCGAAGGCGACACCGGCTACGTGTATCGCGGCAAGCTGGATTTCGAAGTGGTCACCACCGACACCGGCAACCTGCCCGACATCCCCGTCAAGATCATGATGAACGTCGGCAACCCGGAGCTGGCCTTCGAGTTCGCCCAGATCCCGAACGGCGGCGTGGGCCTTGCCCGCCTCGAGTTCGTCATCAACAACATGATCGGCATCCACCCCAAGGCGATCCTCGAGATCAACCAGGTGCCGGCCAGCCTGCGCAGCGAGATCCTGCGCCGCTCCCGCGGCTACGCCACGCCCAAGCAGTTCTTCATCGAGAAGCTGGTTGAAGGCGTCGCCACCATCGCCGCCGCCTTCTATCCGAAGCCCGTCATCGTGCGTCTGTCCGACTTCAAGTCGAACGAATATCGCAAGCTGCTGGGCGGCGAGATCTACGAGCCGGAAGAAGAAAACCCCATGCTCGGCTTCCGTGGCGCGTCCCGCTACATCGCCCACAGCTTCCGCGACTGCTTCGAGATGGAATGCGCCGCGATGAAGAAGGTGCGCAATGAGCTGGGCCTCACCAACGTGCAGCTGATGGTGCCCTTCGTCCGCAACCTCGACGAAGCCAAGGGCGTGGTCGACCTGCTGGCCGAGCACGGCCTCAAGCAGGGCGAGAACGACCTCAAGCTCATCATGATGTGCGAGATCCCGTCCAACGCCCTGCTGGCCGAGCAGTTCCTGCAGTACTTCGACGGCTTCTCCATCGGCTCCAACGACCTGACCCAGCTCACCCTGGGCCTCGATCGCGACTCCGGCCTGGTTGCCCACTCCTTCGACGAGCGCGACCCGGCGGTCAAGCTGCTGCTGTCGATGGCCATCCAGGGCGCCAACAAGCTCGGCAAGTATGTCGGCATCTGCGGCCAGGGCCCTTCGGATCACCCCGATCTGGCCGAGTGGCTGATGGACGAAGGCATCCAGACCATCTCCCTCAACCCGGACACCGTGATCGACACCTGGCTGAAGCTGGCCGCCCACGGCAAGGGCGAGTGATCGAGCCTCAAACCTGATACGCAGTAAATGAAGCCGGCCCGTCGAAAGACGGGCCGGTTTTGTTTTTGGGGCAGCTGTCCGACTTAAGGGGCTCGCGGCGCCCTCGATGCGCGTTGTTATATGATCTTTGGGACAGTTTCCGAAGTGACGCCGATGCCCACCGATCTCCAGACCATCCGTATCTTTCTTGCCTCATCCGCCGAACTGAAGCCCGATCGGGAGGCGTTCGAGCAATTCATCAACCGCCGCAACAAAGAGTGGAGTCCGCGCGGGGTGTTCCTGCATCTCGACATCTGGGAAGACCTCTCCGCCGCCATGTCGCCCACCCGCAGTCAGGACGAGTACAACCGGGAGATCGATCGTTGCGACATCTTCGTGGTGTTGTTCTGGACGAAGGTCGGGCGCTACACGGCCGAAGAGTTCGATCGGGCTCACGGGCGTTTCAAGGGCGATGGCGGTTCGGCTGGGGCACCGACGATCTTCACCTACTTCAAGACCACGCCTGCCCGGCCGAGCCGCGAAGAGACCCAAAGCCTGTGGGCGTTTCAGGATCGACTTGCCGAACTCAAGCACTTTCCGGCCGAGTACGACACCGCCGACAAGCTCCAACTCGAATTCGGCCTCGAACTTGATCGCCTCGTATCGGCCGGTGTGATTCGCCTCGATCGCGGCTCTGAGGTGACGGACGCGGACCGTCAGCACCGTGAACACCTCGCCATCCGCGAAACCTACCTCGACTGGCTGCGCCGCGAATGCGACAGCGTGGAGCTCCTCGGGCTCGACCTGAAGGAGAGCCGCAACGTCGGCCTTGGTCACGTGTATGTGCCGGCAGTGACGAACGCCGACGTGAAGGGCAATCGCAAAGGCGTCAATCTGAGGAAAGGTCCCTTCCTGCTGCTCGACAACCTGGGGCGCAGCCCGCTCTACGTGCCCGGCGCGGCGGGGTCGGGTAAATCGACCTTCTGCCGGTGGCTGGCACTCGTGGTGGCGGAAGGACGGGTTCCAGCACATCGGCAGATCGCGGTCGACGAAGAAGATTTCACCGAGACGCTGCCGGACACGCTCGTTGAGCGTTTGCCGCTGCTGGTGCGCCTGCGAGATTGGGCGAGTCACGGTGAGTTTCTCGCCGGGGGCGGACGGTGGACCCGTGCCCAACTGGAGGCCAGCCTCGCTGGCTGGCTCGATGAGACCCGACCCGGTGATCTCACGGGCGACGCCTTCGCTGCCGAACTCAAGGCCGGCCGCTGTCTGCTGATCCTTGACGGTGTGGACGAAGTGCCCGAAAGCCGGGGCGATGATCTGCCCCGGCGCAACCTGCTCACAGGCCTTGCCGACGCGCTGCCCGCGTGGCGCAAGGCCGGTAACTGGCTGATCGTCACCAGCCGGCCCTATGGGCTCGACGCGGAAGATCAGCGTCGGCTGGGTTTGCCCCTGGCCGAACTGGCCGAGTTGCCGTATCCGCTCATGCGGCTCTTTGTGCGGCGCTGGTTCGATGCGGTCGATCCCGCCAACGCGGTGGGTAAGTCTGACGGACTGCTCATGCACCTTGCGCAGCGGGACGATCTGGCCGAGATGCGCAGCAACCCCATGCTGCTCACTGCGCTGTGCGTCAAGTACGACGAAGGCCGGCGCCTGCCCCAGGATTTCTATGCCCTCTACGACGCGGTGGTGAGGCAGGTGCTCTACAAGCGATTCAACACCGAGAACGAACGGGATCAGGCCCGCAACCGCCTGTCAGCCATCGCGCTGGGCATGCACCGTGGCGAGGCGGGGGCGCCTCGGACAACGCCCGAGGCGGAGGTGACGGTGGAGGAGGTGGACCGCCTGCTCGCCGACCTCGCGCGGCACGACTGGGCCAGCGAATCGGGTGCGGAGGAGGCCTCCGCCAAGCGCGAGTTGTTGCTGTCCGATTCCGGCCTGCTGCTGCCCCGTGACAACCGACGAGCGGCCTTCTATCACCTGAGCTTTCAGGAGTTTCTCGCCGCCGAGCGTCTGCGCAAGCTCCCCGACACCCCGGAGTCCATCCTCGCCACCTACGCCGGCTCGCCCGCGTGGCGTCGCACGCTGCGCTTCCTGTTCTGTGCTATTGCCGAGCGGGCGTCGCCGGAAAAGGCCATCGGAGCCTGGCGTAGCCTGCTGCCGTCCTTCGAGCCCGCCGCGCTGGATGCCAACCCCGCCCCGGCGCTGGTGCTCGCAGATGGCCTGGAGGTAGCCCACGCAAAGGGCTGGCGCATCGACGATTTCAAGGCGCCATTGCGCGTTGCTTGCGAGCACGCCATGCATCACCTTTCGCCCGAGCCTCGTGCCGAGCTCTGGCTGACCCTGGGCCGGCTGGGGCTGGATGATCGCCCCGGCGTTGGCCTGCACCCAGATGGCTTGCCGGACATCGTGTGGGACGTCTGCGAAGCGGGTTATTTTCTATATGGAGAGGGCTGTGAGACGCGCACCCTTGACACGCCGTTCCGCATCGCCCGCTACCCCGTTACCCACCGCCAGTTTCAGGCCTTCGTCGACGCTGGGGGTTACGGACAGGATGAATGGTGGATGGGGCTGGCAGCGCGACCCAAAGCGATCCCGGCGGGCTGGTCTGAACCGAACGCTCCGCGCGAGAGAGTCTCCTGGTACGAAGCAACGGCCTTCTGCCGCTGGCTGGATGCACAGTTTAAGCGGGCAGGCATGCTTCCGGTTGGCTGGCGGGTGAGCCTGCCCACTGAGGAACAATGGGAGCGGGCAGCGCGTGGCACGGATGGCCGGGAATATCCTTGGGAAGGGGATTACCGCTCGGGGCATGCGAACATCAACGAAACTTCCGACAATATCGGTCCCTCGAATTTGGGTCGCACATCTCCGGTTGGTCTCTACCCCGACGGGAAGGCGCCGAGCGGCACGTACGATATGGCCGGTGGAATCTGTGAGTGGTGCCGCAATGCGTACGAAAAGCCGGAGTTGCTTGCTGATTCTGGAGACCTCCCGCGAGTGATGCGTGGCGGTTCCTGGGCCTTCAACACCCAGTTCTGTCGGACCGCCTTCCGTTCTGGGGTTAACCCAGACGGATGCGACACCGTTCTGGGTTTTCGAGTGTGTTGTACGCCCACCGACCTGTGAGCCACTGATCGCGCCCCTTCATCACTACATCCATTTACCCGGTCAAGCCATCTCGCGTCGCGACACCTTCCATCGGCCGGCCGATTGCGTGACTGCCGACCTGCCCGCATGTTTTACGGCCCCATACCCTCATCACGATAGGATAAATCCTCAATGGGCGCCGTCCCATTGATGTCGGAAACTATCGTGATAAGCATCTACGCCGCTAGATCGTTCATCTACGCCAATAGATCGTCGATCTATGCCGCTAGATCATCGATGTGATAGCCAAAATCCTTAATAAAAAATGTTTTACCAAGGGTTTTAGCTATCACCTTGACGATCTAGCGTGTTCCGATGGCGATGGAGCGGCGTCCGATACTCATCTCGCCACATGGGTCGACGATCTGGCGGGGCTGTGCGTTGATCGCCGCGCGGCCCATCGCCCTTTGCCAACCGGCGATCGCGTTCACGCGCATCGCCAGGCGATATGCCCTGCGGGCGCTGCTATGATTTTCAGGAGACCTTTCCAAAAATGCGCCTGCCGGCCCGGCGGCGCGTGGTCCGGGGCGGGCGGCGGGGGCGGTTGAACCGTGCCGGTGCGCGCCGCCCGATTGCATGGAGGCGTGTTGTCCGATGGCTGCCCAGTGTTCCGGCCTGCTCGACCCGGCGCTTGCCGCTTTCATCACCAGCCGCATCTCGGTGCAGATCGCGGCCTGTGACGGGCGTGGGCCGGCGACGCTGGTGCGCGGGCTGGGCTGTCGGGTGTCGGACGACCTGCGCACGGTGACGGTGCTGATGCCGCGCTCCCAGGCGCTGCCGGTGCTGGCGGCCATCGAGGCTAACGGCCGGGTGGCGGCGGTGTTCAGCGAGCCGGAGACCCATCGCACGGTGCAGCTCAAGGGCGTCGATGCCCGCGTCGAGGCGGCCACGGCCGAGGATGAGGCGGGCCTCCTGCCCTACGCGGCGGCGATGGCGGCGCGGCTGGCGCCCTTCCGGGTGCCCGAGATCTACGCCCGCACGCTGTTCAGCGGCAGCGCCGACGATCTGGTGGCGGTGAGCTTCACCCCGAGCCAGGGCTTTGGCCAGACGCCGGGCCCGCGGGCCGGGATGCCCCTGGCGGACGGCAAGCCATGAACACCGGGCCGGGCCTCGACGAGCTGCGCGGCTGCCTGGAGGGCATCGTGCCGGCGGGCATCGCCACCTGCGACGCCGAGGGCATGCCCAACGTCACCTACGTGTCGCAGCTGATGTACGTGGACCCGCAGCACGTGGCGCTGTCCTTCCAGTTCTTCAACAAGACCCGCGAGAACATCCTCGCCAACCCGGTGGCGACGGTGCTGACGATGGACCCGGACACCGCCGCCCGCTATCGGCTCACCGTGCGCTACCTGCGCACCGAAACCGCCGGCCCGTTGTTTGAACGGATGCGCGCCAAGCTGGCGGGGATCGCCTCCCACACGGGCATGGAGGGCGTGTTCAAGCTGCTGGGGGCGGACGTGTATCGGGTGCAGGCCATCGAGGCGGTGCCGGGGCGCGAGCTGCCGCGCATCCCTCGCGGGCCGGCGCTGCTGCCGGCGCTTCGGCGCAGCGTGGATGAGCTCAACCGCTGCACCGGGCTGGACGGGCTGATCGACCGCTTTTGCGCGTGCCTTGAGCGGGAGTTCGACATCGCCCACCAGATGCTGCTGATGGCCGACGAGATGGCGGGGCGGCTCTACATCGTGGCGAGCCGGGGCTATGCGAGCTCCGGCGCGGGGGCGGAGATTCCGATGGGTGTGGGGGTGATCGGCGTGGCGGCGCGGGAGAAGGTGCCGATCCGCATCATGTTCCCCGCCAGCGAGTACGCCTACGGGCGAGTGCTGCGGGAGCAGGCCGCGCAGTCGGGCCTGGTGGATCGGCTGGATAACGAGATTCCCCTGCCGGGCCTCGCCGAGCCCGCGAGCCAGCTGGCCGTGCCGGTGATGGCGGGCGGGCGCCTGCTGGCGGTGGCCTATGTGGAGAGCCGCCAGGAATGCACCTTCGGCTACGACCTGGAGGACGCGCTGGTGGCGCTGGGCGCGGCGCTCGGGCTGATGATGCTGGTGCTGCGCTGCCCGGATGTCGCCGACGAGGCCGACATCGCCCAGCCCGCGCCTGCCGCCGCCAGTAGCGCCGGGCCGCCGGTGCGGGTGCGCCACTTTGGCCGGGACGACAGCGTGTTTCTCGACGACGACTACCTCATCAAGGGCGTGGCGGGGGCGATCCTCTGGAAGCTGCTGGGCGACCGGCAGCGGGACGGACGCTGCGAGTTCTCGACCCGCGCGCTGCGCCTCGATCCGGCGCTGCATCTGCCCGAGGTGGTGGACAACCTCGACGCCCGGCTGATCCTGCTCCAGCGCCGCCTGCAGGACCGCTGCGACTGGCTGCGCATCGAGAAGACCGGCCGCGGCCGCTTCCGGCTGGCGGTGGATCGGGAGACGATCCTGGTGGCGGAAGGCGCGCCACGGCCGGGCTGAGGGGCTCATTTCGCGCCGGGCATCTGGGGCACGAACACGAAGTGCGGCGTGTTGATGGCCTGCCCCGGCGCGAGGGCGGTGGGCGCCGGCTGGCCCGCCGCGCCCAGGCCGCGCAGATAGCGGTAGATGCTGCGCAGATCGTCATCGCTCATGGCCTGCAGGGCCGTCCAGGGCATGGGCGGCAGGCCGCTGCGGCGGGCCATCGCCATCCAGTCCCCCTCGCCGAGCAGGCTGGCGCCCAGGCGCAGGTTGGCCGGGTAACTCACGCCCCACGGGCCGCTGAAACCGACGCTCATGCCGGTGAGCCGCTCGGCCTCGGGGATGCGCTCGCCCTGCTGGGCGTAGCCCGGGGTGTGGCAGTCGTTGCAGCCGCTGATGGCGATGAGGTAGCGGCCCCGTGCGGCGTCGGGCCCGGCGCCGATGGCGGCGGGAGCGATGGTGAAAAGGGCGAGGGCGAGGGCGGCGGTGTAATGCTGGGCGGTCATGATGCGGCTCCGGTTCGGGTTGGGATGACCGAAGGATAGGTTTGGCCGCCGTTCGTGTTTCCTAAGACTTTGCTCGGCAAGGCCTAAATAAATGCTAAGTTGGCAGCGGCGGCGCAGAATCGGCACCGCAGGCAAAGGCAAGGGGGTTGCATGAATCTCGAATGGTGGCACTGGATCGTGCTGGGGATTGCGCTGGTGGTGGCAGAGCTGGCGGTGCCGGCCTTCTTCATCATCTGGTTTGGCCTGGGGGCGCTGGTGGTGGGGCTGGCGGTGCTGGTGCTGCCGATCTCGGAGACGGCGCAGGTGGGCCTGTGGGTGGCGGCGTCGCTGGCGATGGTGGTGCTGTGGTTCAAGGTCTTCAAGCGGGGTGAATACCTGCAGAGCCGGACGCGGGCGGGGCAGTCGGACGGCGATTCGATCGGCGAGATCGGGCTGATGTCGAAGGCCGCCGAACCGTTTGCGCGCGGCCGGGTCCGTTTCCAGAAGCCGCTGCTCGGCGCCGAGGAGTGGGAATGCATGGTGGATGAGCCCATCGCCGTCGGCGAGCGGGTGCGGGTGGTGGCGGTGGAAGGCAGTTTCCTGAAGGTTGCGAAGGTTTGAGGAGCGCGCGATGAGCAATGCAATGGTGGTGGTGCTGGCGATTCTGGTGTTCGTGGTGGTGACGATCGCCAAGGGGGTGCGCATCGTGCCCCAGGGCGAGGAGTGGATCGTCGAACGGCTGGGCAAGTACTTCGGCACGCTGCGGCCTGGCCTCAACATCATCATTCCCTACCTGGACAAGGTGGCCTACAAGCTGGTGACCAAGGACATCATCCTCGACGTGCAGGAGCAGGAGGTGATTACCCGCGACAACGCGGTGATCCTCACCAACGCCATTGCCTTCCTCAAGGTGACCGACCCGGTGAAGGCGGTGTATGGGGTGACGGATTTCTCCGAGGCGATCCGCAACATGATCATGACCACCCTGCGCTCGATCATCGGCGAGATGGAGCTGGACGAGGCGCTCTCCAGCCGCGACAAGATCAAGGCGCGGCTGCGCGAGAGCATCGCCGACGAGGCGGTGGATTGGGGCCTGACGGTGAAGTCCGTGGAGATCCAGGACATCAAGCCCTCGCCGTCGATGCAGAAGGCGATGGAACAGCAGGCCTCTGCCGAGCGCGAGCGCAAGGCCGTGGTGACCCGGGCGGAAGGGGCCAAGCAGGCGGCGATCCTGGAGGCCGAGGCGCGGCTGGAGTCGTCGAAGCGCGACGCCAACGCCCGGGTGATGCTGGCGGAAGCCTCCGCCGAGGCAATCCGCCGGGTGGCGTCGGCGGTGGGCACCGACACCACGCCGATGCTCTACATGCTGGGCGAGAAGTACATCGCGTCGCTGGAGCGCATGGGCAGCACCGACAACGCCAAGGTGGTGGTGCTGCCGGCGGATCTGCAGGAGGCGGTGCGCGGGCTGTTCGTGGGCAAGCGCTGACGATGCGCGTCCTGTAGGTCGGACTTCAGTCCGACAACCCGCGGTCAGGTCAGCGCACGATGTCGGACTGAAGTCCGACCTACAGGGTGGAAGGGTTGCGCGAGCGGGGGCCGGGGGCTTCGTCATCCGCGCCGGGCCATGTAGGATTGCGCCATGTTTGCCTACATCGTCCGACGCCTGCTTTATGCGCCGCTGATCCTCATCGGCGTGAATCTCCTCACCTTTGCCCTGTTCTTCGTGGTCAACACGCCCGACGACATGGCGCGGATGCAACTGGGCGCCAAGCGCGTGACGCCCGAGGCCATCGAGCGCTGGAAGGTGGAGCGGGGCTACGACAAGCCGCTGCTCTTCAACGCCGCGGCCGACGGCGCCGACAAGCTCACCAACACCATCTTCTTCGAGAAGTCCCTGAAGATGTTCGCCTTCGATTTCGGCCGCGCCGACGACGGGCGGGACATCGCCACCGAGATCAAGACCCGCATGGGCCCGTCGCTGGCCATCGCGCTGCCGACCTTCGTGCTGGGGCTGTTCGTTACGGTGTCGCTGGCGCTGCTGCTGGTGTTCTTCCGGGCGAGCTACCTGGATTTTGCGGGCGTGGTGATGTGCGTGGCGATGATGTCGATCTCGGGCCTGTTCTACATCATCGGCGGCCAGTGGCTGGTGTCTAAGGTGTGGCACCTGGTACCCATCTCGGGCTATGGCGGCGGGCTGGATTCGTGGCGCTTCCTGGTGTTGCCGGTGGTGATCGGGGTGATTTCGGGCATCGGCGGCAGCGCCCGCTGGTATCGCACCATCTTTCTTGAAGAAGCCGGCAAGGATTACGTGCGCACCGCCCGGGCCAAGGGCCTGTCGGAACTCCAGGCGCTGTTCCGCCATGTGCTGAAGAACGCCATGATCCCCATCCTCACCGGCGTGGTGGTGGTGATCCCGACGCTCTTCATGGGCAGCCTGATCTCCGAATCCTTCTTCGGCATTCCCGGCCTCGGCAGCTACACCATCGACGCCATCAACGCCCAGGATTTTCCGGTGGTGCGGGCGATGGTGTTCATCGGATCGCTGCTCTACATCGCGGGGCTGATTCTTACCGACCTGTCGTACACATTGGTCGATCCGCGGGTGAGGCTAGAGTGATGGGATTCCAGCCTGTGGTCCTGTGGACCGATCTGCTGCTTTTCGGGCTCATCGCCTGCTTGCTGCTTGCGGCGTGGAGCGCCCGGCGCAGCGAACCCATGCGCGATGCCTGGCGTCGGGTGGGGGAGAGCAGCGTGGGCATGGCCTCGCTCACCGTGCTGGCGCTGTTCCTGCTGGTGGGCGTGGTGGATAGCCTGCACTACCGGGAGCGCCTCGCGCCGGCCGGCGGATCGGGCGACAAGGCGCCGCTGTCCACCGAGGTGCGCAGTGCCCTCGATGCGCTGGCCGCGCCGCTCCGCACGCGGGTCGAGAAGACCTACTCGGCGCCGCTGGCCTACCAGCTCTTCACCAAGCAGACGATCGAGGGGCCGGACGGCACCCAGCGGCGTGAGTTTCCCCGGCTGAAGTTTGGCGGCAGCGGCCTCAAGTATCCCGAAGACGACCAGACCGGCGACATCCTCGGGCGCATCGGCATCGGCCTCGCGTCGGCGGCGGTGGGCTGGGTGGCGCTGGCGGGTGTGCTGGTGGCGGGCGTGGCCCGGTCGCGGCGGGTGCCGGTTGGCGCGGCGTGGCGGGCGATCTGGCGCGGCAAGGGCGGGCTGGCGTGGCGATCGGTGCTGGCCACGGTAGGCGTGGTGGCCCTGCTGGCCGGCCCGTTGGCGGCGCTGGCGGTCGAATATCACGTGTTTGGCACCGACAAGGTGGGTCAGGATGTGCTCTTCCTGACCCTCAAGAGCATCCGCACGGCGCTGGTGATCGGCACCCTCACGACCCTCGTCACCCTGCCGCTGGCGGTGGCGCTGGGCATCATGGCCGGCTATCTGGGCGGCTGGGTGGACGACGTGATCCAGTACATCTACACCGTGCTCAACTCGATCCCCGGCGTGCTGCTGATCGCCGCGGCGGTGCTGATGATGCAGGTGGTGATCGACACCCATCCCCATTGGTTCGAGACGGCGGCCGAGCGGGCCGACGCGCGCCTGCTGGCCCTGTGCGTGATTCTCGGGATGACCAGCTGGACGGGCCTGTGCCGGCTCCTGCGGGGCGAGACGCTGAAGCTGCGGGAGCTCGAATACGTGCAGGCGGCGCGGGCGTTCGGGGTGTCCACCACCCGCATCCTGGCCCGCCACGTGCTGCCCAACCTGATGCACCTGGTGCTGATCGCGCTGGTGATGGATTTCTCGGGCCTGGTGCTGGCCGAGGCGGTGCTGTCTTACGTGGGCATCGGCGTCGACCCGGGCACGGTGAGCTTCGGCACGATGATCAACGCCGCCCGGATGGAGCTCGCCCGGGAGCCCATGGTGTGGTGGAGCCTGGTGGCGGCCTTCATCTTCATGTTCGTGCTGGTGCTGGCCGCCAACCTGTTTGCCGACGTGGTGCGCGACGCCTTCGATCCGCGCCGCAGCTGAGCGCCGTCAGGCCGGGGCCTTGCGCCGGCGCGGGGCCTTGGTGCCGAGGGCGTCGAGCTGGGCCTGGATCTGGTCGGTGATGGCGGCAGGGGCGGGCACCATCGCGGTGTCGGCCAGCAGGCCTACCTGGTAGCTGCCGTTGTAGCTCACGATGCTCACCGCCAGGCCCAGATCGCCCGAGGGCGGGCTCCAGAACATCTGTTCGACGATCCGCGCGCCGGCGAGGTAACGCGGCTCGTGGGCGCCGGGCACGTGGCACAGCAGCGCGGTGCTCTTGGTGGCCAGCAGCTTGAGCGCCTGCAGTTGCACCGCCCGCGGCGTCTGGCCGATCAGGCTGAAGATGCCCAGCGCCCGCTGGGCGTCGTAGGTTTCGGTGAAGTGGGCCACGCGCCGGTGGGTTTCGGCCAGCCGGTCGAGCGGGTCGGCGATGCCTACGGGCAGCTCCAGCGGCATGAATCCCCAACGGTTGCCCAGCACGTCCGGCGTGTCTTCGCTGCGCAGGTTGACCGGCATCAGGGTGCGCAGCTCGGTGCCGGTGGTCCGTTCGCCCTGGCGGCTGAGGTAGCCGTGCAGCGCGCCGCTGAGGGCGGCCAGCAGCACCGCGTTGGGGGTTGTCTCCCGCGCCTGGGCGATGGCCGCTACGGCGGATTCGGCGATCGGCGCGCTCCAGCTCACGTGCTTGACGCCTTTCGGCTCACCCTTCAGGAAGGTGTGGCTGTCGTCGTGCAGGCCGGCGAGCTTGCCGATCTCCAGCGCCAGCGCGGTGCTGGCCCGGGCGTAGTCGAACACCTGGGTGGGGTTGAAGAGCAGGCTCAGGTAGCGCGCCCAGATCGCACCCGAGAGCTTGATGCCGTCGATCACCGCGTCGGTGAGCGGGGCGCACAGCCGGTCGAAGAAGTTGGGCGCTTCGGGCGGCAGGGGTGGTTCGGCCGTGGGGCTGGCGTCGGTGAGGGACTGGAGGACGCGGATCAGCGCGATGCTGTCGGCGATGCACTGGTGCACCCGGGCGATCAGCGCGCTGCCGCCCTGGTAGTCGGGCACCAGGTGCAGGTGCCACAGGGGGCGGGCCGGGTCGAGGGGCGTGGCGGCGAGTTCGCCGATCAGCGCCCGCAGGCCGGCGGCCTGGTCGTCCGCCGGCAGGTTGACGGTGGTGATGTGGGCGTCGAGATCTACCGGCGCGCTTTCCCAGATGGCGCCGGCTGTGTCGCGCAGCACGAGCTGGCGGAAGCGCTCCATCGGCAGCAGGCGCGTGGAGAGGCAGTCGACAAGGGCTGCGCGGTCGAGGGGCGTGGCGAGCACCAGCACGCCGACGACCTGCATCAGATTGGTGCGCTGCTCGATCTGCAGCCAGGTCATGTCCAGGCTGCCAAGCCGTTCCAGGGTGCTCATGGGAGGCCTCCATGTAGTTGGGGAAGCGCGCGCGATGCGCTTTTCCGCAAGATTCTGCGCCGATTCGGCGAGGGCCGGAAGACCGGACAGCGTACTTCCACTTAGGGTTAAAGCCGGGTCGTTCCTGTGCCGTTACCGGTACATTGACCGTAAGAGTGCCGACGGCACGCGGCGCCCGGATTTACTGGAAATGAATATCTCCGCTTCGCCCTGCACTGACGAGCTGGTTGAGTTTCTCGACGACGAGAGCCCGGCGCCATCGGCTTTCAGCCCCGATTGCTGGAAGGTGCTGGTGGTTGACGACGATGCGGAAGTGCATCAGGCCACCGAGTTCGCGCTCCAGGGCGCGGTGTTCTGCGGGCGCAGTCTCGAACTGCTGCACGCCTATTCCGCTGCCGAGGCCCGCGAGACGCTCGGGCGGGTCGGCGATGTGGCCGTGATCCTCCTCGACGTGGTGATGGAACGCCACGATGCCGGGCTGGATCTTGTCCGCGTGATCCGCGAGGAACTGCGCCTGTCCGACGTGCGGATCATCCTGCGCACCGGCCAGCCGGGCTACGCGCCCGAACTGAGCGTGATCCGCGAATACGACATCAACGACTACCGCACCAAGGCCGAGCTCACCCATACCCGGCTCGTCACGACGCTCACCGCGGCGATCCGCTCCTACGAGCAGCTGTGCGAACTCCACGCCAGCCGGAAGGGCCTCGAGTTCCTGATCCAGGCCGGCAATCAGCTGTTCATTCCGCGGGACGTGCGCTCCTTTGCCGATGCGGCTCTGGGTCACCTGGCGGCCCTGCTGGGCGCGCAGGTGGATGCGGCCTTCATCGGCCCGATCGACTGGCGGGAGGGGGAGGGCGACCAGGAATCGCTGGGCGTGCTGGCGGCCAGCGGGCGCTACGGCGGTCTGGTCGGTCAGCCGACGCTGGCGCTGGGCGATACGCCGCTCCGGGCGTCGTTCCGCCAGGGGCTGGCCCGCCGCGGACATGTCTTTGAAGGTGAGGCGTGCTGCCTTTACCTTGGCCGCAGCTACGGCAAGGAGGCGCTGATCCACCTCGACCTGCCGCCGGTGTCCAGCGCGTTGATCCGCCAGGTGATCGAGGTGCTGTGCGTCAATCTGCGCATCGGCTTCGAAAACGTGGTGCTCTTCGAGCGTCTCAATTTCTTCGCGTATTTCGATCAACTCACCCGCCTGCCCAACCGCACGCGCTTCCTCGACCGGCTGGACGAGCGCCTGCCCAGCCTGGCGCCAGCCGGGTGGACGCTGGGGATCATCGACATCGTGCGTTTCTCCGAACTCAACGATGCCCTCGGCCATCGCAGCGGCGATCTGTTGCTGGTGGAGGTGACCCGCCGGCTGCAGGCCCACGTGGGTGAGGGGGCGCTGGTGGCGCGGGTTGCGGGCGACGCCTTCGGCGTGTGCTGGCAACCGGACGCGCGGGGGGCCGGCGCGATCCTCGAGGTGTTTGCCGCGCCTTTCCATGTGCGCAGCCACTCGATTCCGATGCGGGCGAGGGCGGGCTTTGTGGATGTGGCGTCGGTGCAGGGCGGGGCGGTGGAGCTGCTCAAGCGCGCAAATCTGGCTCTCAGCCATGCCAAGCAGGAAGGCGACCAGCACTGGCGTTTCTTCTCGACCGAGATGGAAGCCAACACCCAGAACCGCGTCCAGCTGCTCAACGAGCTGCGCTCCGACCTCAACCTGGGCCGCGGGCTGGAGCTGCACTACCAGCCGCAGGTGTCGCCCACCCGCGGCCAGGTGGTCGGCTGCGAGGCGCTGATCCGCTGGGTCAAGCCCAATGGCGCGGCGGTGTCGCCGGAGGTGTTCATCCCGCTGGCCGAGTACACCGGGCTGATCGTCGACATCGGCGACTGGGTGTTTGCCGAGGCGTGCCGCCAGATAGTGCGTTGGGATCGCGAAGGCCTGCCGCCGTTCCGGGTCGGCATCAACATCTCGGCGGCACAGTTCCGCGAGCCGGATTTCGTGGCCAAGATCGCCGAGGTGATCGCCTCGACTGGCGTGAGCCCGAAGCGGCTGGAGCTGGAGATCACCGAATCGGTGGCGATGGAAGACCCGGAGTCCGTCGCCCGGCAGCTACGCGAACTGAAAGCCCTGGGGCTGCGCGTGGCGGTGGATGACTTCGGCTGTGGCTTCTCGTCCCTCGGCAGTCTCAACCGGCTGCCTTTCGACCGGGTGAAGATCGACCGCGCCTTCGTGCGTGAGCTGACGCCGGAAACCGCGGAGGACTGCATCGCCACGATGATCGTGAAGCTGGCCCGGAGCCTCGGGCTGGAGGTGACCGCCGAGGGTGTGGAAACCGAGAGCCAGGCGCAGTTGCTGCAGGACATGGGCTGCAAGGAGATGCAGGGCTTCCTCTACGGCAAGCCGATGAATGCGGCGTCGCTTGAGGCGTGGATCCGGCAGCAGGGGGATTGAAGCGATGACGTGGCGGTGGGATTAAAAAAGGTCAACATTGTTGACCTTTTGTTTTTTGCAGCCGCCTGACGGCATCCAGCCCATCAAATGCAACGCCCGGTGACGCCGTGGGGCGCCGACCGGGCGGATCGGACTGCGGTGGGTAGAGCGGGGCGTATCAGCGATACACGAGCACCGGGATCTTGCTGTGGGTGAGGACCTTCTGGGTCTCGCTGCCGAGCAGGAGGCCGCTCAGTCCACGACGGCCGTGGGAGGCCATGAAGATCAGGTCGCAGCGGTTGCGCTCGGCCGAGGCGATGATGGCTTCAAACGGCACCTCGCTGATGACGGTGTCTCCGATCGAGCTCACGCCGGCGGCGTCGGCAGCGGCTTTGGCGAGACCGAGGATCTTTTCGGCTTCGGCTGCCGCGGCGCGACTGAACTGCTCCGGGGTTGTCGGGTCGAACAGCGCGCCTTCACCGTAGATCGGCGTCGGGAAATCGGGCTGGGCGTAGAAGAAGGTGAGCTTCGCGCCGGCTTCCTTGGCGAAGTCGATGGCACGCGCGACGGTGGATGCGGAAAGTTCAGAGCCGTCGGTGGGTACGAGGATGTTGCGGAACATGCTGTCACTCCTTGGTGAGGGTGGGCCTTCGGGGTGGGCTTTCTAATTATATGGCGACCCATGTTCGCAACCGGATTGACGAATGTCAATCGAACTGAAACCTGCTTGGATCACGATTTTGTCTGACGGCAGACATGCCGTTCAGGTCCGGATTCCGGGCCAAAAAACATGAAGGAGTTGTCACCATGCCCCGTCACGATCCCGTTCCTCCCATCGATGTCGCACGCAAGTCGCTGCGCAAGCTGCACGATTCGGTGGAGTCGTCCGTCGACCCGCTGGGCATGACGGCGCCGCTGGTGCATGCCCAGCTGGCCTGGATGGCCCATCCCCAGGAACTCGCCGAGGCGCTCGGGCGCATGTCGAGCAGCCTGTGGGCGCTCCAGTGGCATTCGATGCGCCGGCTCGTCGGCCTGCCCAGCGCCGATCCCGTCCGGCCGGTGGACGACGACAGCCGTTTCGTCGATCCGGTGTGGGCCGAATCGCCGACCTGGGATCTGGTCAAGGAGTGGTATCTGCTGATGACCCGGCACTTCCAGGACATGCTCTACGAAACGCCGGGGCTCTCGCAGAAGGACCGCCGGCGGGCCGCGTTCTGGTGGCGGAACGCCCTCAACGCCATGGCGCCGTCGAACTTCCTGCTGACCAACCCGGTGGCGATGCGGAAGGCCGTTGAAACCAATGGCGAGAGCCTCGTTCAGGGTTTCCGCAATTTTCTCGATGATCTGTCGGCCGGCAACATCCGGATGACCGACCCGGGCGATTTCAAGGTCGGCGAGAACCTCGCGACGACGCCGGGCAAGGTGGTGTTCCGCAACCGGCTGCTGGAGGTCATTCACTACACGCCCACCAAGGCCAAGGTGCACGAGACGCCGATCGTCATCGTCACCCCGTGGATCAACAAGTTCTACATCCTCGATCTCAACCCGAAGAAGAGCATGATCCGCTACCTGGTCGACCAGGGCTTCGACGTGTTCATCACCAGCTGGAAGAACCCCGGCGAGGACATGCGTGACGTGCGCTTCGACGATTACCTCACCGAAGGCATCCAGCCGCTCATCGACACCGCCCGCGGCCTGACCGGCGCGGCCACGGTGCACGCGGTGGGTTACTGCATCGGCGGTACGGCGCTATCGACCTACATGGCCTGGGCGAACCGCCACTTCAAACCCGAAGAAATGCCCGTGGCCCACTGGACGCTCTTCACCACGCTGGTGGATTTCCACAAACCGGGTGATATCGAGGTCTTCGTGGACGAGGGCAGCATCCGCTTCCTTACCCAGAACATGGCGCGCAAGGGCTACCTGGATGGCGCCGAGATGGCGTCGGCCTTTCGTCTGCTGCGTTCCAACAGCCTGATCTGGCATTACGTGGTGCACGGCTGGTTGTATGGCGAAACGCCGCCGCCCTTCGACGTGCTCTACTGGAACATGGACACCACGCGCATGCCCTACGCGATGCACGCCTGGTATCTGCGCGAGCTCTACCTGCACAACAAACTGATCGAGAAGGACGCCCTGGTGGTGGCCGGTGAGCCCATCGACCTGGGGGCGATCACCCAGCCGGTGTATGCGGTGTCGGCCGAGGACGACCACATCGCCCCGTGGCGCCAGACTTTCCGCACCATGAACTACGTGAGCGGCCCGAAGCGCTACGTACTGTCGAGTTCCGGCCACATCCTCGGCATCGTCAATCCGCCGGTCAAACCACCCAAGCGCAGCTACCGGGTGGGCCCGGCGCGCCGCACGGACAAGGCCGAGGACTGGCACGCCGCTCACGAAGCCCAGCCGGGCAGCTGGTGGGACGACTGGATGGCGTGGCTCAAGCCGCAGAGCGGCGAACTGGTGGCGGCGAGGCCCGTGGCGAACGATGCGTTCCCGGCACTTGCTGACGCGCCTGGGGTCTACGTCAAGGAGTCCTGAGCTGCCTTGTTGGCGGTGATGATCTGCCGCCAGGCTTCGAGGCGCCGGGCGTAGCTGAAGCCGGCGTTGGCCGGGCTGGTGGATGGCAAGCGCGTGAAGCGCATTGACCGGGTTGTATCCGCCGGGAGTTGCTTGAGTACATGGCGCCGGAAGCTTGTCTCTGCCATGGCGCCATTGAAGAACACCTGTTCGATGCGGGGATGCGAGGCAAAAAAGGTCGCGAAATCGTTGGGGATGATGGAGTACGGATCGATGTCGCCATCCAGGCTGCCTTCACGTTCGCAGCTCTGCAGCACGTCCCACAGGGCCAGCCCGGCGCCAGTCAGTTTCTGGAGTCGGGCGGGGTAGGGGAGATCCGGGTTGGCGCCGATCAATTCGCCGAGGATCTTCCAGAATAGGTTTCGTGGATGGGCGTAATATTCCTGGGCGCGGAGCGAGGCTTCGCCGGGCATGCTGCCCAAGATCAGGGTCGTGACCGATGGTGCCGAGACTGGCGGAAAACTGAAGATCAGGCTCATGGAAATGGTTTTGTATCGCACGCGAAGCTGGTTTGCGTGGTGAAGCATCGATGATTGAAACCGATATGTCCGAATCCCGGGGGCGGGGAATGAAACAGCGTGCTCATGTGCTGGTGGTCGACGATCAGGCCGACAATCTCCTGATTCTAGAGGACGTGTTGTCCGAGCACTACGATGTGCATCCGGCCAACAACGGCGTCGAGGCCCTCGGCTTCCTCGAGGCCGGCGGTCAGGCCGATCTGATCCTGCTCGATGTGATGATGCCGGAGCTCGACGGCTTCGAGGTCTGCCGGCGACTGAAGTCCAGCGAATCGACCCGGTCCATTCCGGTGATGTTCCTGACCAGTCTTGATCGCCCTGAAGACGAAGAGCAGGGTTTTTTGCTCGGCGCGGAAGACTTCATCCACAAGCCGGTGTCGCCGCCCGTGGTGCTGGCCCGCGTCCGGACGCACCTGGCGCTGTCGAAGGCTACCCGCGCGCTCCAGCGCCGCAACGCCGATCTCGAACTCATCGTCGCCGAGCGCACCGCGGAGATCAGCGAACAGGCCCGCAGGCTGGTTGCCAGCAAGCAGGAAGTGATCGCCGCCCAGGCCGCCACCATCACGGCCTTCTGCGCCCTGGCCGAAGCCCGCGACAACGAAACCGGCAACCACATCCGTCGCACCCAGCACTACGTGCGCATCCTCGCCGAAGCTCTGCGCGATCATCCGCGCTTCTGCGGCGAACTCAACGATGAGGTGATCCAGCAGCTCTTCAAGTCGGCGCCGCTCCACGACGTGGGCAAGGTCGCCACGCCGGATGCGATCCTCCTCAAGCCCGGCAAGCTCACGCCGGAAGAGTGGGTGATCATGCAGCGGCATTGCGAATCCGGCCGTGATGCGATCCAGCAGGCCGAGAACGCCCTGGGTGGCCTGAGTGACGCCCCCTTCCTCCATTACGCCGCCGAGATTGCCTACGGCCACCATGAGCGCTGGGACGGAAGCGGCTATCCTCAGGGTATCGCGGGCGATGCGATCCCGCTGTCGGCCCGGCTGATGGCGGTGGCGGATGTTTACGATGCACTCATTTCAAGGCGGGTTTACAAGCCGCCGTTCCCCCACGAACAGGCGATCCTCATGATGCTAGCCGAACGTGGCCGCCACTTTGATCCGGATATCGTCGATGCGCTGGAGCAGGTCGCTGGCAAGTTTGCGGAAATCGCGACAAGCTTCCGTGACGAGCCGGAGGAGGAAGGGACTTCCCGCTCCTGATCGCGCGTGCGTTGCCTGAAGTGCTGGAGCGCCACCCATGGGGACGGCGTTGGAGTTGTTGCGAGGAAGTCTGTGTTCGCCTTGGGAGTCAGGCTGGAAGCCGTAGCAAACCCGTAGTGGGGCGCTGCTGCGCGCTTGAAGATGCCTCGATTGAGGCTTGAGCTGCTGGTGCGGACGGAGAGACTCGAACTCTCACACCAAAGGCGCCAGAACCTAAATCTGGTGCGTCTACCAATTCCGCCACGTCCGCGAGAGGCTCGCATTGTAATTTGGCGGGCAGGTCTGGGCTAGTCTTGTTTGCGCTGTCTTCGTTGTCGGCCAGAAATACATATCTATATGTGTGGCCACCGCGGTGCAGCGAGTTGTCGCGGATCGGGGGCGCTCCGCAGACGTCGGCGGGATTAGGGTGCGTGTGCTTCACCTTGGCGACGTCAAAATGCATTGTCGAAAGAAACCTCTTGACGAGTTCTGATAGTTCTTTATAATTCGGCCCTCTTCGCAGCGCAGTTGTTCAGCGCGGTGGAGGGGGGGTAGGCCGGAGGATTGGCTGCTTCTGCGCAGTCAGGTGTTTGCGGCGAAGTTTAAAAAG
>NZ_BSPX01000049.1:0-35161 GCF_030161255.1 Zoogloea oryzae | reverse complement strand
GCCTCGACCACCGGCTCGGGCGCGGCAACGGCTTCGGCGGCCTTGGCCGGCTTGCGGCTGCTGGTGCGCTTGCGGCGGCTGTCGGGCTTGGCCGCGGGGGCTTCGGGCACGGCGGCCGGCTCGGCGATTTCCGTGTGGTGTGCGACGACTTCGGGCACCGGCAGGTCCACCGGCACTGGCTCGTGGCGCGCGGCGCTGCTGCGATACACGTAGGCGCCGGATTTCTCGTCGCGGCCGAACTCCAGCAGGCCGCGGGCCTGGGCCTCTTCGAGCAGGTTGCCGAAGGCCCGGAAGCCGTAGCGGGTCTCGCTGAAATCGGGCTTGCGGCGCTTGATGGCTTCCTTCAGCACCGACGCCCAGATCTTGCCGGTGTCGCCCCGCTCGGCCACCAGCGCGTCGAAGGTCTGCACGGCAATCTCGATGCCCTTGGTGCGGCGGGCCTCCACGTCCTCGCGGCGCGGACGGTCCTCGTCGCTACGGCGGGACGGCTGGGCTTCCCTGGGTTCGCGGCGGGCGGCGGCGCGCTGGGTTTCGCGCACCAGGTCGTCGTAGAAGATGAACTCGTCGCAGTTGGCGATGAGCAGGTCGGAGGTGGATTGCTTGACGCCCACGCCGATCACCTGCTTGGCGTTCTCGCGCAGCTTGGACACCAGCGGCGAGAAATCGGAATCGCCCGAGATGATGACGAAGGTATTGACGTGGCTCTTGGTGTAGCAGAGGTCCAGCGCGTCCACCACCAGCCGGATGTCGGCGGAGTTCTTGCCGGACTGGCGCACGTGGGGAATCTCGATCAGCTCGAAGTTGGCCTCGTGCATGGTGGCCTTGAAGCCCTTGTAGCGATCCCAGTCGCAGTAGGCCTTCTTGACGACGATGCTGCCCTTGAGCAGCAGGCGCTCGAGCACCAGCTTGATGTCGAACTTTTCGTACTTGGCGTCGCGCACGCCGAGGGCCACGTTCTCAAAATCGCAGAACAGGGCCATGCTGGTGGATTCGGGCGAAGTGGCCATGGGCGTCTCCTGTCGTGAATGGCTGGCAGCTTACTCGCAATGGCTCACCCGTGTTAGGTTTCGCAAGCCCCCGACCCCGTCTCCCACCCCGCTTCGCAAGGCCCCCGCATGAACCGCCCCCTTCCACCGGCCGACGCCCGCGGCACCCGCGTCGCCCTGATCTTCGCCCTCGTCGCCGAACGCCTGTCCCTGTGGTACGAGCACGGCCAATGGCCCACCGAAGCCCAGGGCGCCACCCTGTGCGCCGACTGGCTTGGCCGCACCAAACGCAGCCTGCCGCTCACCGACCGGCGTCACCTTTCAGACCTGAGCGACCAGCTGGCCCGCCAGATCGCCGGCAGCCTGTCCCGCGAGGCCGGGCTGTACACCGTGCACGAGATGATGGAATCCCTCGACCCGAACCACGAATCCGAACTCGGCCAGACCCTGATGGCCGAATGCGAACGCATGCTGGATGCCTCGCCCCCGCCGGGCGCCGACACCCCGCCCGGGTGCTAGACTCGGGTCATCCCCACCGCGGAGCCACGCCATGAGCGCCAAAACCCTGGATTTCTGGTTCGAGTTCGCCAGCTCGTATTCCTACCTGTCGGTGATGCGCATCGAGCCCCTGGCCCGCGACGCCGGCGTGACGATCAACTGGCGGCCCTTCCTGCTCGGGCCGGTGTTCCTGTCGCTGGGCTGGAACGACTCGCCCTTCAACATCTACCCGCCCAAGGGCCGCTACATGTGGCGTGACCTGGCCCGGCTGGCGGCGCGCTATCAACTGCCGCTCACCATGCCTTCGCGCTTTCCGCGCAACGGCCTGCTGGCCGCGCGGGTGGCGATCCTCGGCGCCGCCGAGCCGTGGATCGGCGAGTTCTCGCGGGCGGTGATGAGCGCCAACTTCGCCGACGACCAGGACATCGCCGATCCGGCGGTGATCCACGCCATCCTCACCCGCCTCGGCCTGCCCGCCGACACCCTGCTGGCCGACGCCACCAGCGACGCCAACAAGCTCGCCCTGCGCCGCCAGACCGAGAAGGCCGGCGAGCTGGGCCTGTTCGGCGCGCCCAGCTTCATCACCCCGGACGGCGAGATGTTCTGGGGCAACGACCGCCTCGAAGACGCCCTGGCCTGGGTAGTGGACGGCCCGGCGATCTGAGCGCCTGCGGGCGCCGCCTATTACTTTCGCTCAATTTTCCCGATCTGGCCCAGCCGCTAGAATGGCGCGCCGGCGCATCACCCATGCCCAAACGGCGTGCTGGCGCGTTGAATCCATAACAAATCGGAATAGCCCATGAAGAAAGTGCTGATCGCGGCCGCGGCGCTCACCCTGAACGCCTGCGCCACCATCATCGGGTCGCCCACGCAGACCATTCCCATCACCAGCACCCCGAGCGAAGCGAAGATCCTCGTCTCCGACGAGACCGGCGCCCATGTGTTCGCCGGCCAGACACCCACCTCGGTGACGCTCAACAAGAGCAACGGGCGCTACCTCGGCAAGAAGGAGTTCAATGTCACCCTGTCGAAGGATGGCTACGTCACCCAGAACATCCCCATCACGTCCGCCCCCAACGGCTGGTACATCGGCGGCAACCTGCTGTTCGGCGGCCTGATCGGCTGGCTGATCGTCGATCCGCTCAACGGCGGGATGTACACGCTGTCGCCCGACACGCTGGACACCAGCCTGCCGGCCAACCCCGCCACGGCTCCGGCCCCCGGCGCCCACAACAACACCGCCACCGACGGCAGCATCAGCGTGATGCTGCTGCCGGACGTCCCTGTGGCGCTGCGCGACAAGCTCGTCCGGCTCGATTGAGTCCGCAACGCGGCTAACGACAAAAGGGGGCGATGAGGCCCCCGTTTTCTTTTCCGGACCGTCAGCGCCTACTTGGGCTGCTGCTCGGCCGCCTTCTTCGCCTTCTCGGCCTTCTTCTCGGCGTTCTTCGCCGCCCGCTCTTCGTAGTCGGCCTTGTCGCCGCGGGCCTGTTCGGCGCGGCGGGCGGCGGCTTCGGCCTCGTCGGCGCGGCGCTTGGCCTCGGCGGCCTCGTGGCGGTTGCGCTCCTCGGCCTCGCGCATCCCGCGGGATTTGGCTTCCTGCTCGTTGCGGATGCGCTCGGCGTCCTTTTCGGACAGGTGACGCAGGCGCTCCTCGGTCTCGGCGCGGTTGCGGGCTTCGGTTTCGGCGCGCTCGACGGCCTTCTGGGGCGCGGTGGCGGCCTCTTCGGTCTTGCGTTCGGTGTAGCGGCGGTTCTTGTCGGCCAGCTCGATGCGGCCGGCTTCCAGGTCCATCTGGCGGGCGCGGCGGATCTCCAGCACGCGGCGCTCCTTGGCCTGATCGAGGCAGCGATTGACCAGGAAGCGCTTGTAGCAATCGATCTCCTCGTCGCTGAAGCGCGCCTCGGCGGCATCGCGGATCGTGCCCGCCTCGGTGCGCAGCGCGGCGGCACGGGCCATGTCGGGGGCCGGCTCGTCGGCGGCGAGGGCCGGACCGGCTAGAAAGAGGGCGCAAAGGGCGGCAGAAACGGGCAGGCGCATGGTGCAGCGGGGCGATGGACAACGGAACCGCCTACAATACCGGATTTGCTGCTTTGTTTCCTGCGCTCCCGTGATCCAGTTTCGTAACCTGCGCCTCGCCCGCGGCGTGAAGACCCTCATCGAAGGCGCCAGCCTGCAGATCCACCCCGGCTGGAAGGTCGGCCTCACCGGCGCCAACGGCTGCGGCAAGTCGAGCCTGTTCGCGCTCCTGCGCGGCGACCTGCACCAGGATTCGGGCGATCTCGAGATCCCCGCCGCGTGGACCATCGCCCACGTGGCCCAGGAAACCCCGGCCCTCGCCCGCCCCGCCATCGACTACGTGCTCGACGGCGACGCCGAGCTGCGCCGGATCGAAGCCGCCCTCGAGGCCGCCGAGGCCGCCCACGACGGCGAGGAGATCGGCCACCTCCACGGCCGCCTGCAGGAGATCGGCGGTTACGCCGCCCGCGCCCGCGCCGCCGCGCTGCTCGACGGCCTGGGTTTTTCCGGCCCCGACATGGAGCGCCCGGTGGCGGATTTCTCGGGCGGCTGGCGGATGCGCCTCAACCTCGCCCAGGCGCTGATGTGCCGCTCCGACCTGCTGCTGCTCGACGAGCCCACCAACCACCTGGATCTCGACGCGGTGATCTGGCTCGAGCAGTGGCTGGGCGACTACCGCGGCACGCTGGTGCTGATCTCCCACGACCGGGATTTCCTCGACGCGGTGGTCAACCAGATCGCCCACATCGAATTCCAGCGCCTCACGCTCTACACCGGCGGCTATTCCGACTTCGAACGCCAGCGGGCCGAGAAGTTGTCTCAGCAACAAGCTTTGTTTGAAAAGCAACAGCGCGAGCGCGCCCACCTGCAGAAGTACGTGGATCGCTTCCGCGCCCAGGCCACCAAGGCCCGCCAGGCCCAGAGCCGCATCAAGGCCCTGGAGCGGATGGAGACCATCGCCGCGGCCCACATCGACACGCCGTTCAGCTTCAGCTTCCGCGAGTGCGGCGCCGCACCCGATCCGCTCCTGCAGATCGAAGACGCCGCCGTCGGCTACGCCGACAAGCCGATCCTGACGGGCATGAAGCTCACCATCCGCCCGGGCGAGCGCATCGGCCTCTTGGGCCGCAACGGCGCCGGCAAGTCGACGCTGATCAAGCTGCTGTCGGGCGGCCTCAAGCCTACCGCTGGCGAGCGCCGCGAAGGCAAGGGGCTGGCGCTTGGTTACTTCGCCCAGCACGCACTGGAGAGCCTGCGCCCGGAGGAATCGCCGCTCCAGCACATGCTGCGCCTCGACCCGCAGACCCGCGAGCAGGAACTCCGCGACTACATCGGCGGTTTCGACTTCCGGGGCGACATGGCGACGACGCCCTGCGGCCCGTTCTCGGGCGGCGAGAAATCCCGCCTCGCCCTGGCCCTGCTCATCTGGGGCAAGCCCAACCTGCTGCTGCTCGACGAACCCACCAACCACCTCGACCTGGAGATGCGCCACGCCCTCACCCTGGCGCTGCAGGATTACGAAGGCGGGATGGTCATCGTCTCCCACGACCGGGCGCTGCTGCGCGCCACCTGCGACCGCTTCCTGCTGGTGGACGACGGCCGCCTGCAGCCCTTCGACGGCGACCTGGACGACTACAAGGCCTGGCTCGCCCAGAAGCGCAGCGCCGACGCCGCCGCCGCCCAGTGCCCCGACAAGGCCGCCGACAAGGCCAGCCGCAAGGCCGAACGCGAAGCCGCCGCCGCCGACCGTCAGGCCCGCCTTGCCGCCCGCCGCCCGCTGCTGAAGGAGCTCGAACAGCTCGACAAGAAGCTCACCCCCTGGAACGCCGAGAAGGCGAAGCTCGACGAGCGCCTCGCCGACCCGGCCCTCTACACCGGCCCCGACGCCGGCGAGGTGCCCAAACTCCTCAAGCGCCAGGCCGAGCTCACCGAGAAGATCGACGAAGCCGAACTGCGCTGGCTCGAACTCCACGAGGCGCTCGAAGCCATCCCCGCCGACTGAACCCTGCGTCACCAATCGCGACGGATTCGGCATAAGCCGTGCCGGTCTGTTTGCTAGAATCGCCCTTTCGCCAAAATCAACCGTCGTAATCTGGAGCTACCCGCCGTGCAACTCGTCTGTCTCGACCTCGAAGGTGTCCTCGTCCCTGAAATCTGGATCGAATTCGCGGAGCGCACCGGCATCCCCGAACTGCGTCGCACCACCCGCGACGAGCCCGACTACGACAAGCTGATGAAGTACCGCCTGGACCTGCTCAAGCAGCACAAGCTGGGCCTGCCCGACATCCAGAAGGTCATCTCCGAGATGGGCCCCGAACCCGGCGCCAAGGATTTCCTCGACGCGCTGCGCCAGGATTTCCAGGTCATCATCCTGTCCGACACCTTCTACGAATTCGCGATGCCGCTGATGCAGCAGCTGGGCATGCCCACGCTGTTCTGCCACAAGCTCGAAGCCGACGCCGAGGGCTATCTGGTGAACTACCACCTGCGCATGGCCAACCAGAAGAAGGAAGCCGTCCAGCGCTTCAAGGAAATCAACTTCAAGGTCATCGCCGCGGGTGATTCGTACAACGACACCGCGATGCTCAAGGAAGCCAACGCCGGCATCCTGTTCCGCGCGCCGGATAACGTCATCGCCGAGTTCCCGCAGTTCCCCGTCGAGCGCGAATACAGCGGCCTGATGGCCCAGATCCGCGCCGCCTCCGCCCGCATCTGATCCACCCACAGCACCCGGCCGCGGCCCTGCGCCGCCGGCCGGTGCCGGACCCACCATGCACCGCGAACGCTTCTTCACGCTCTCCGCCTCCTGCCCCGACCGCACCGGCATCGTCGCCAAGGTCTCCGGCTTCATCGCCGAGCACAAGGGCTGGATCCTCGAAACCGCCCTCCACGCCGAGCCGGCCGTCGACGCCGACAACCGCGGGCGCTACTTCATGCGCATCGAGATCCGCGCCGACTCGCTGCCCTTCATGCTCTCCGAGTTCCGCGAGCGTTTCCGCCCGATCGCCGAAGAGCTGAACATGGACTGGAAGATCACCGACTCGGCGGTCAAGAAGCGCGTCGTGATCCTCGTGTCCAAGCAGGAACACTGCCTCTACGACCTGCTGGCCCGCTGGCAGTCGAAGGAGCTCGACATCGAGATCCCCTGCGTGATCTCCAACCACGAGACCTTCCGCGGTTTTGTGGAATGGCACGGCATCCCCTTCCACCACGTGCCCGTCACCCCCGACAACAAGGCCCAGGCCTACGCCGAGGTGCAGCGCCTGTTCGAGGAATCCCGCGGCGACACCATGGTGCTGGCGCGCTACATGCAGATCCTGTCGCCGGAGCTGTGCGCCGCCCACCCGGGCAAGATCCTCAACATCCACCACAGCTTCCTCCCGAGCTTCGTCGGCGCCAAGCCCTACCACCAGGCCTACACCAAGGGCGTCAAGCTGATCGGCGCCACCTGCCACTACGTCACCGCCGACCTTGACCAGGGGCCGATCGTCGAGCAGGACGTGATCCGCATCGACCACTCCGATTCGGTCGAGGACATGGTCCGCTACGGCAAGGATATCGAGAAGGCCGTGCTGGCCCGCGGCCTGCGCTATCACCTCGAAGACCGGGTGCTGATCCACGGCAACAAGACCGTCGTGTTCCGCTGACGGCGGATTCGCCACCAGCCCACGAGCCGGCCCGCGAGGCCGGCTTTTCATTGCCCGTCGCCGGCCTACAGCAGGCGCATGCCGACATCCCAGTCGATCCGCCGCGCAGCCACGCTGGCGCGAGGCACGCACGCCCCGAAGGCCACCCGGCGCGACGTGCCGGGCGTGGCGGTGGAAAAGGCCAGCAGCGGCACCGTGCGGGCGCCGGGGTGTTCGGGCGGGACGACGACGTTCATCGCGTCCAGGTGCAGGCACAGGTTCTCGGCGTGGATCACCGTGGCGGCATCGGTGAGGGTGGCGACGACCGTGTCGATGGTCGCCTCCAGGCCGCTGCCGGCCGCCTCGAGGGCGTGCAGCTCGGCCGCGTTGGCAGCGAGTCGGGCGCGCAGATCCGCCAGATCGCGCCCCTGCCACGAACCGCACTCGAGCGCATCGAGCCCGGCGCGGCTCTGCTCGACGAGCGCCACCCGCGCACGCAGCAGGCGCTGGGCGAAGGCCAGCCGCTCGCCCTGCTGCTGGCGCGCCGCAACCCTGCGCAGCGCGGCGAGGACCAGCCCTTCGAGCACGATGTCGGCCACCCGCCGGCGCAGCGCCGCCTCGCTGGCGGAAAAGCCGAACAGCCGGAAGTGATTGAAGCTGACCGTCTGCCGGGCGACGTCCTGACGCAGGAACTCGCCCTCGAGGGCCGGGCCGAGGACGGTGTGCTCGCTGCGCGTGGCGGCGAGCACACAGAACACCTGTTCCAGGCCTTCGGCGGCGGGCGAGGCGAGGAAGTCCCGCAGATCAGGGCTGGTGGAGAGGGTGTCGGCCACCTCGGCGGGACGCACGAAGAATGCGCGCAGCACCGGACTGGCGGCCCAGCTTTCCGGCTGGGTGTCGACGCACGGGACAAGCCCCGCGGCAACACCATCGGCGTAATCGAGGGCCACGCCGACGACCGGGCAGAGCCGCGCCCGGGCGTCCGCCAGTAGATGCAGGCGGGGATCGATGGCGTCGATCAGCTGTTCGAGGGCCTCGTCGCGCCGGGCTTCGCCGGCACATTCGCCGTGCCGCGTGCCGAACAGCCAGTCGAGCAGCCCCATGGCGCCGCTCAGGCCTTCTTCACGAACTCCGACTTGAGCTGCATGGCGCCGAAACCGTCGATCTTGCAGTCGATGTCGTGGTCGCCATCCACCAGGCGGATGTTCTTGACCTTGGTGCCAACCTTGACGACCGACGACGAGCCCTTGACCTTCAGATCCTTGATCACGGTCACGCTGTCGCCGTCCTGCAGCACGTTGCCATTGGCGTCGCGCACCACCTTGGCCTCTTCGACCGGCGCGGCCTTGGGCCATTCGTGGGCGCATTCGGGGCAGACGAAGTTGTCGCCGTCTTCATAGGTGAATTCGGACGAACACTGGGGGCACTTGGGCAGGCTGCTCATGCGGGTGCCTTGGCGGCGGCGCGGCGCTTCAGCAGCAGGCCGCACTCGAGGTGATGGGTGTAGGGAAACTGGTCGAAGGCCGCGGCGGCGGCGATCTCGTGGGTGTCGTGGAGCGCCGCGACGTTTTCCTGCAAGGTATTGGGATTGCAGGAGATGTACAGGATGTGGTCGAAACCCCGGGCCAGGGCGACGGTGCCGGCGTCGAGGCCGCTGCGGGGCGGATCGACGAACAGGGTCGAGAAGCGGTAGGCGGCCAGATCGACGCCCTGCATGCGGCGGTATTCGCGGCCACCGGCCAGCGCGTCGCTGATCTCCTGGCTGGCCATGCGCACCATGGTCACGTTGGCCACACCGTTGGCTTCGAGGTTGAACTGGGCGGCCTGCACCGAGGGCTTGCTCATCTCGGTGGCCAGCACGCGGCCGAACAGCGGCGCCAGGGCGATGGTGAAGTTGCCGTTGCCGCAGTACAGCTCCAGCAGGTCGCCACCGATGCCGGCCGCCTGGGCGCGGGCCCAGCCGAGCATCTGGCGGTTAACGCCGCCGTTGGGCTGGGTGAAGCTGCCTTCGATCTGCTTGTATTTGAGCTGGCGACCATCGAGCTCGAACTCCTCCAGCAGCCAGTCGCGGCCGATGACGATCTTCTGCTTGCGGCTGCGCCCGATGAGCTGCACGCCCATGTCGGCGGCCAGGGCTTCGGCAGCGGCCTGCCAGGCGTCGTCCAGCGGGCGGTGATAGACCAGGCTGATCATCAGCTCGCCGGACAGCGTGGCGAGAAACTCCACCTGGAAGATCTTGCGCTTGAGGGGCTCGCTGGCCATCAGCCGGTCGCGCAGCACCGGCATCGCAGCGGCGATGGGGCCGGCAGCGGGCGCAAAGGCGTCGAGCACGATGGCCTGCTTGGGGTCGGCCGGGTCGAACATGGCGTAGTCGACCCGCGGGCCCTCGTGCCACATGCGGAACTCGGCGCGCAGGCGATAGGCCTCCCGCGCGGATTCGAAGACCGCCGGCTCGGGCAGCCCGAAGGCGGCGAAATCAGCCTTGTAGCGCGCCACCTTGTCGGCAAGCTGGGCGGGGTAGTCGGCGGGGTTGAAACTGGGCAGGGGCATGTCACGCACGGAACGGCCGACGGGGCCGGTCCGATCACAAATAAGGGTGGGGGCGAGGGGCGGAATATACGCCTGTCGACGGGACAAGGGAAAACGCCGCCCCCGGCCAGGCCCGCGTCACACCAGCCGGACCTGCCAGCGATACCAGCGGGCGGACAGCCGCTCGGCCAGGGCGCCGGCCATCGCGTCGAGCTGGGCGTCGAAGCTGCCGTCCTTGCCGCCGGCCAGGAAGGCGATCTTGTTGCTCCAGCTCACCGCCACGCCCGGGCAGAGCTTGCCATCCACATCCACCGCCTCGTATTCGAAGGCGACCCGGCCCCACTGCTCCATGTTGAAAATGCGCGCCATCTCGCCGCTCTGCACGGCAATCACATAGGTTTCGACGTAGGCGGCAAAATCCTGCTCGTCGGCGTATTCGCGCACTTCCGCTTCGGGCGGGCGTTCGACGGCGTTGCAGGGGCCGAGGGCGATGACGAGGCAGGCATCCTTGTAGAGCGCCTGCATGCGCTGCATGAGATTTTCGCTGGGGCCGTTCTCGGCCAGCGCCTTGAGCAGGGCGTCCTGCTCGATCTTGAACTGTTCGTACTTGTCCATGCGTGTTCGGGTGCGCCGGGGTCCGGGATGGCCCGCGTCCGCGCCCGTCGATAAGAAAACCGGCGGAGACTAGCAGGTTGTCGCCCATCCTGCAGGCCTGCCCCGAAAACAGGACGGGCGCCCGAAGGCGCCCGCTCTGCTTGCTACCGGAGGAAAGCCGCTTACATGTGGTACGCGGTTTCGCCGTGGGAGGTGATGTCGAGGCCTTCGCGCTCTTCGTCTTCCGGCACCCGCAGACCGATGAACATATCCACCAGCTTGTAGGCGATGAAGGCGACGACGGCAGACCACACGATGGTGATGCCGACGGCGGTCGCCTGGATGATGACCTGGTCGGCGATCGAGTAGCCGTCAGCCACCTTGTTGCCGACGTAGTCCCAGATGCCAGCGCCGCCGAGGGACGGGGACGCAAACACGCCGGTCAGGATCGCACCGAGGATGCCGCCGACGCCATGCACGCCGAACACGTCGAGGGAGTCATCGGCACCGAGCATGCGCTTCAGGCCATTCACACCCCACAGGCAGACCACACCAGCCAGCAGGCCGATCACGACCGCACCCACCACGCCGACGAAGCCGGCAGCCGGGGTGATCGCCACCAGACCGGCAACGGCACCGGACGCAGCGCCCAGGCCGCTCGGCTTGCCCTTGATGATCCATTCAGCCATCAGCCAGGCGAAGGCCGCGGCAGCGGTGGCCACCCAGGTATTCACGAAGGCCAGGGCGGCAACGCCGTTGGCTTCCAGGGCGGAACCGGCGTTGAAGCCGAACCAGCCCACCCACAGCAGCGAGGCGCCGACGATGGTCAGGGTCAGGCTGTGCGGGGCGAAGGATTCGCGACCGAAGCCGATGCGCTTGCCAACCATGAAGGCACCCACCAGGCCGGCCACGGCGGCGTTGATGTGCACCACGGTGCCGCCGGCGAAGTCGAGGGCGCCCTTCTGGAACAGGAAGCCAGCCGTCGCAGTGGCGGCATCGGCCGCTTCAGCGGAGGTGTAGGCATCCGGGCCAGCCCAGTACCAGACCATGTGCGCGACCGGCAGGTAGGAGAAGGTGAACCACAGCACCGAGAACAGCAGCACCGCCGAGAACTTGATGCGCTCGGCGAAGGCGCCGAGGATCAGGCCGACGGTGATCGCCGCGAAGGCGCCCTGGAAGGCCACGTAGATGAGTTCCGAGACGACCACGCCCTTGGTGAAGGTGGCGGCGACGGAATCCGGCGTGATGCCCTTCAGGAAGACCTTGTCGAGGCTGCCGAAGAAGGCGCTGCCTTCGGTGAAGGCGATGGAGTAGCCGTAGAGGACCCACAGCACGCTGATCAGCGAGAACACCGCGAACACCTGCAGGAGCACCGACAGCATGTTCTTGGCACGCACCAGGCCACCGTAGAACAGGGCCAGGCCGGGGACGGACATCAGGATCACGAAGGCGGTCGAGACGAACAGCCAGGCGTTGTCACCCTTGTTGGGGACGGGCGCCGGCGCCGCTTCGGCCGGAGCAGCTTCGGCCGCCTTGGCCTCGGCAGCGGGGGCCGCCGCTTCGGCGGCCTTGGCGGCAACCGGGGCTTCGGCGGGCTTGGCGTCGGCGGCGGGCGCAGGCGCGGTCACTGCAGGCGCGGCCGCAGCGGCGGCCGGAGCCTCCGCCTTGTCCTGGGCCAGCGCAGAACCCGCAAAGCTGACCGCCACCGAGGCGATCAGGGCTGCGAACAGTTTTTTCATGATGGCACGCTCCCTTACAGCGCGTCGGCACCGGACTCGCCGGTACGGATGCGGATGGCTTGTTCCAGGTCGAAGACGAAGATCTTGCCGTCACCGATCTTGCCGGTGCTGGCCGCCTTTTCGATGGCTTCGATGACCTGATCGAGGATGTCGGTGTTCACGGCCGCTTCGATCTTCACCTTGGGCAGGAAATCGACAACGTATTCCGCACCACGATACAGCTCGGTGTGGCCCTTCTGACGGCCGAAGCCCTTGACCTCGGTCACCGTGATGCCTTGCACGCCGATGGCGGACAGGGCCTCGCGGACTTCGTCGAGCTTGAAGGGCTTGATGATGGCGGTAACGAGTTTCATTTTGGGGTCCTCTGCCGGGCGGCCGCGAGGGCCGCCTGGCGGTTGGAAATTAGAAGGTGCGGGTCAGGGAGAACAGCACGCGGCCCTTGCCCAGATCCTTGCCGTAGCCGTTGGTGTACCAGGCTTCGCTGGCGTTGGTGGTGATGTAGCTGAGGCCCACCACGGTGCCGCTGAAGTCCTTGGTCACGCCGACCTTGTAGTCGGTGTAGCTGGCGCCGTTGGCGCTGGAGCCGTTGACCTTCTGGCGACCGACGTGGCCGATCAGGTTGACGGTCGGGATCAGCTCATAGGTGGCGGTCAGGTCGAGGTAGCCGGAGTTCTTCGAACCCACCCAGCCGAACAGGTCGGAGAAGGAGTGGGAGTACTTCAGGGTCAGGAAGGTCCAGGTGCCGGCGACGTAGCCTTCCAGGGTGTTCGGGTTGTTGCCGTAGCCGGTGCCCGGGTAGAAGTACTGCAGCAGGCCCACGTCGTAGCCAAAGTCGCCGACGGTGTTCTTGTAGCCGCCGTAGAAGTCCCACTCGAGGCTGTTGCTGGTGGTGCTGTTGGCGTCAGACAGCCAGGACACGTTGGAACCCCAGGTGCCGGCATAGAGGCCGCTGGCGTGGGCGTAATCGACACCGCCCTGGAGGGCCGGCTTGCGGTTGGTCTGGCCGATACCGCGGTAGAGGTATTCGGAAACCACGCCGACGTTGCTGGTGAAGGTGTGCTCGGGGGCCGGGGCGGCATCCGCGGCGCTCACCAGGGTGGGCAGGGCGACGCCGGCGGCGATCAGGGCGGAAGCGATGACGGACTTGCGCATGATGAGAATCTCCAGGTGGTCAAAGTTGGTGAGCACACATAAGCAACCGGTGTGCCAGATTGCAAAACCTTTTAAAAAATATGGACATAGCACTGACGAGCGCGTTTTGCTGCGGCGCATGAAATCCCGCCGACGCACCAGTTTGGAATCATGCACCAATAAAGGGCGCTCTTTTGGTGCGCCCCGGCCTCGGCGCAGCCACCTCGGGACGGTGCTAAACTCAAAACCATCCCGACGATCTCAATTGCCAGTGAGGAACGCAGTCATGACCAACCCGAAAATCCTCGACGAAATCGGTGCCAAAGTCTCCGAACTCCTCGCCAACAGCCCCGCCAAGGACATCGAGAAGAACGCCCGCGCCCTGCTCGCCAGCGGTTTTTCCAAGCTTGATCTGGTGACCCGCGAGGAATTCGAAGTGCAGCGCGAAGTGCTCACCCGTACCCGCGAGAAGCTCGCCGACCTGGAGCACCGCGTCGCCCGCCTCGAAGCCGAGCTGGCCAGCCGCCCGCCCGCGCAGGACTGACCCGCCGTCGCTGCAAAACCGAGGGCGCCACGGCGCCCTCTTCTTCGTCCGCCCCACGGAGTCGCCATGAACAAAGCCCTCACCGCCCCCCTGCTGCTCGCCCTTGCCGCCGTCTCCGCACCCGCCCTGGCCGCCCCGGCCGGCTACACCGTCGACCCGAACCACACCTTCCCGGTGTTCGAGGTGGATCACCTGGGCTTCTCCACCCAGCGCGGCCGTTTCAACAAGACAAGCGGCCGGATCACCCTCGACACCGCCGCCCGCCAGGGCACCGTGGACGTGACCATCGACGCCACCTCGATCGACATGGGCTTCGCCAAGTGGAACGACAACATGCGCGGCGAGAACTACTTCAACACCGACGTCCACCCGACCATCACCTTCAAGGCCGACCGGCTGGTGTTCGACGGCGAGCGCCCGGTCTCCGCCGAAGGCAGCCTGACGATGCTCGGCGTCACCCGGCCCGTCACCCTCACCATCAACCGCTTCCGCTGCGCCCCGCACCCCCTCAACAAGCGCGAGACCTGCGGCGCCGACGTGGTGGCCACCCTCAAGCGCTCCGAGTTCGGGATGACCAAGTACATCCCGTCGGTGGGCGACGACGTGCGCCTGCTGATCGCCGTCGAAGCCTTCCGCGAATAACGCGAAGCGCTGTCACACGCCGCTGCTACCCTGCCCGCCCCACCACCGCTCCCCGACGCCATGCTTCCCCGCATCCGCCCCGGCCTCCTGATCCTCGCTGCCGCGCTGGGCCTCTCCGGCTGCGCCAGCGTCGGCCCCACCGCCCTTGACGACACCCGGCTGCAGTACAACGAGGTGGTCAAGCGCACCACCGAGCAGCAGCTCCTGCTCAACATCGTGCGCCTGCGCTACACCGACACGCCCAGCAGCCTCGGCGTGTCGGGCATCGCCGCGCAGTTCGAGCGCAGCCAGAGCGTCGGCCTGCTGCCCTTCTTCACCGCAGTGGGGGGCGACGCCAGCCGGGGCAGCTTCACCGCGGTGCTGCCCCAGGCCCAGATCATGGGCGCCGACCGCCCGACCTTCAGCCTCACCCCGCTGGACGACCAGGAATTCACCCGCAAGCTGTTCACTCCGCTGCCTCTCGACGGGGTGATCTACCTCGCCAAGACCACCTGGCCCATCTCCAAGGTCTTCCGGCTCTACCTCGAAAACCTCAACTGGGTGCCCAACGCCCAGACCGCCAGCGGCCCCACCCCGCGGGAGGCGCCGCCGGTGAGCGACTTCCTGCGCGGCGTGGCCGCCCTGCAGACCCTCCAGGACCGGGGCGCCATCGTCTTCGGCCTTGCCGAGCAGATCGAGCAGGTGGGCGGCACCCTGCCCGCCGGCGCGGTGTCGGCCGCCGACCTCATCGAAGCCAGCAAGAACGGCCTTGAGTACCGCCCGGCCAACGGCGGACGTGGCTGGCAGCTCGTCCGCCGCACCAGCGTGCCCGTGCTGCGCCTGGACCCCGACGCGCTCAGTTCGCCCGAGATGCGCGCCTTCGAAGAAGCCTTCCACCTGCGCCCGGGCATCACCGAGCTGCGCATCACCCAGGAAGCCCTCACCCCCTTCCGCTCCGCCCTGCCGAAGGACGGCGTCGCCAGCCTCGACCTGGAAACCCGCTCGCTGCTGCAGGCGCTGTACTACGTGAGCCACGGCGTGGACGTGCCCGCCGAGCACCGGGCCCGCGGCCTCGCCACCATCACCCGCGACGCCACCGGCCGCGAATACGACTGGAACGAGGTGATGCGCGACCTCTTCCACGTGCGCACCAGCCCCGAGCGCCCCACCCGCGCCCACGTCGCCGTGCAGTACAAGGGCCAGTGGTTCTACGTGGAAGAATCCGACCAGGACACCAAATCCACCTTCTCGCTGCTGGTCGAGCTATCCCGCCTCGAACTCGCCGGCAAGACCGGCCCCGGCCCCCAGCTCACCCTGCCGATCGGGCGCTGAGGCCCCACCTGTAGAAATCCACAGCCCCAGGCGATACACTTCGCATTTTTAATGCGGAAGACATCATGAGCCTGGCCGTTCTCGCCAGCCGCGCCCTCGTCGGCCTGCAGGCACCGGAAGTGTGCGTCGAGGTGCATCTGGCCAACGGCCTGCCGGCCTTCACGCTGGTGGGCCTGCCCGACGTGGAAGTGCGCGAGGCCCGGGACCGGGTCCGCGCCGCCCTCCAGACAGGGCAGTTCGAGTTTCCCCAGCGCCGGATCACCGTCAACCTCGCCCCGGCGGATCTACCCAAGGAAGGCGGTTGCTTCGATCTCCCCATCGCCCTGGGCATCCTCGCCGCCTCCGGGCAGATCCCCGCCGACAAGCTTGCTCAGTACGAATTCGCCGGTGAGCTCTCCCTCACCGGCGAGCTGCGCCCGGTGCGCGGCGCCCTGGCCCTGGCCCGGCAGGCCGCCGAGCGCGGGCGCATCCTGATCCTCCCCGCCGCCAACGCCCCCGAAGCCGCGCTGGTCAATGGCGTCACCATCCTCCCGGCGGCCAGCCTGCTGGCGGTGGTCGCCCACCTGTGCGGGCACACGGTCATCGAGCCTTACGCCGGCGCGCCCCTCGTCCAGGCGCCGGACTACCCGGATCTCGCCGACGTGAAAGGCCAGAGCCAGGCCCGCCGCGCCCTCGAAGTCGCCGCGAGCGGGCAGCATTCGCTGCTGTTCTACGGCCCGCCCGGCACCGGCAAGTCGATGCTCGCCCAGCGCCTGCCCGGCCTGCTCCCGCCCATGGGCGATGCCGAGGCCCTGGAAAGCGCGGCCGTGCAGTCGGTCGAGGGCAGCTTCCGCACCGAGCGCTGGCGGCAACGCCCGATGCGTTCGCCGCACCACTCTGCGTCCTCGGCGGCGCTGGTGGGTGGAGGCAGCACGCCGCGGCCGGGCGAGATCAGCCTCGCCCACCACGGCGTGCTGTTCCTCGATGAGCTCCCCGAGTTCGACCGGCGTGTCCTCGAAGCCCTCCGCGAGCCCCTCGAGACCGGCCACATCACCATTTCTCGCGCAGGGCGTCGGGCAGATTTTCCGGCCCGTTTTCAGTTAATTGCTGCCATGAACCCCTGCCCCTGCGGCTACCACGGCCACCCGGACGGCCGCTGCCGGTGTACACCGGACCAGATCGCCCGCTACCGGGGCAAACTCTCCGGCCCGCTGCTCGACCGCATCGATCTGCTCCTCGAGGTGCCCACCCTGCCGGTGGCCGACCTGCAGGGCGCACCGGCAGGCGAAAGCTCGGCGGCAGTGCGCGCCCGGGTCGCCAGGAGCCGCGCCATCCAGCACGCCCGGCAGGGCAAGCCCAACGCCCTGCTGGCCGGCGCGGAGATCGACCAGTGGTGCCAACCGGACGAAAACGGTGTCAAACTGTTGCGAACGGCCATCGAACGCCTGCGTCTCTCGGCGCGCGGTTACCATCGAATCCTGAAAGTCGCGCGTACAATCGCAGACATGAACGAGGCCGAGGTCATCCAGGCCGCCCATGTGGCCGAAGCCATCCAGAGCCGCCGCGGCCTCAGCGCATTCATCTGATCCAATCCATCGAGCAGGAGTCTCCCCGTGGTATCCACCCCATCCGCCGGCGCGCCCCGCGCCAAGAACTGGTTTCTGTGGTTCGTCGGCTTCGTCGTCGCGCTTGTGCTGCTGGCTGCGGCGTACACCTGGCTGGTGCTCAGCTGGAGCTATTCCTCCGGCGAACGCGCCGGCTACGTGCAGAAGTTTTCCCAGAAGGGCTGGCTGTGCAAGACCTGGGAAGGCGAGCTGGCCATCGTCGCGATCCCCGGCAGCCTGCCCGAGATCTTCAAGTTCACCGTACGTGACGACAAGGTCGCCGCCGAGATCAACGCCGTGATGGGCAAGCGCGTCGCCATCAGCTACGACCAGCACCTGGGCATCCCCTCCACCTGCTTCGGCGAGACCGGCTACTACGTGAGCAAGGTCCACGCCGTCGAGTAGGAACCCCGCCCCCTACGGGGTGTCGAACCGCACCCCGCCCCGGAACACCTCTCCATGCCTTATGTCCAGCTGGCGGCGCTGCTTGCAGCGCTCGCCACCGTCGGTCCATTCTCGATCGACACCTACCTCCCGGCCCTGCACGCCATCGGCGCCGACCTGGGCGCCACCACCGTCCAGACCCAGCAGACCCTCACCGCCTACATGCTGCCGATGGCGCTGATGGTGCTGTGGCACGGCGCCATCTCCGACGCCTACGGGCGCAAGCGGGTGATCGTGGTTTCGATGCTGCTGTTCACCGCCGCCTCGGTGCTGTGCGTGTTCGCCGGCAGCATCGAGATGCTGCTGCTGGGCCGGGCGCTGCAGGGCATCAGCGCCGGCGCCGGCATGGTGGTGGGCCGCGCGGTGGTGCGCGACCTCCACGACGGCCCCGCCGCCCAGCGGCTGATGAGCCACGTGAGCATGGCCTTCGCCCTCGGGCCGGCGATCGCCCCCATTCTGGGCGGCTGGATCTTCAGCGCCTTCGGCTGGCGCGCGGTGTTCGTCTTCCTCGCCCTGCTGGGGCTCGTGCTGGCGGCCCTCACGGTCTGGAAGCTCGACGAGACCCACCCGCCGGAAGCCCGCCACCCGCTGCACCCCGGCCCGCTGGCGCGGCGCTACTGGGGCGTGTTCACCTCGCCCGGTTTCCTGCTCCTCACCTTCGCGGTGAGCTACAACTTCAACGGATTCTTCCTGTACGTGCTGTCGGCGCCGGTGTTCCTGATCCAGCACCTGGGCCTGCCCGAAACCGGCTTCGGCTGGTTCTTCATCCCCACCGTGAGCGGCATGATGCTGGGCTCGGCCCTGTCGGCCCGGCTGGCCGGCGCGCTGTCCCCGGCCCGGACGATCGCCCTGGCGCTGGGCATCATGATCCTCGCCGCAGGCATCAACCTCGCCGTCACCAGTCTGATGGCGCCGGGCCTGCCCCAGTCGGTGCTGCCGATCATGCTGTACACCTTCGGCATGGCCATCGGCATGCCCAGCCTGACGCTCCTCGCGCTGGATCAATTCCCCACCCACCGGGGCCTCGCCTCCAGCTGCCAGAGCTTCCTGCAGATGCTGGTCAGCTCGATCACCGCCGGGCTCGTCGCCCCCGCCCTGTGGGATTCGGTGGGCAGCCTCGCCACCGGCATGCTGGCCAACCTCGCTGTCGGCCTGGGCTGTGCCGGGCTGTGGTGGGCCCTGTACCACCGCCGCGGAGGCCAGCCGGCATGAACTGGGCCGAGAACATCGACCTGTACTGCGAGCGCACTGGCCCCGGCCTGTGGGCCGAGCCGCTCAACGCCCTCAGCAACCTCGCCTTCATCGCCGTGGCAATCATCCTGTGGCGTCGGGCGGGGCGCGGTGCGGCGTTCGACCTGCGCCTGCTGATCGGCCTGATCGCCGCGGTGGGCGTCGGCAGCGGAGTGTTCCACACGGTGGCCACCCGCGGCACCGCCATCCTCGATATCGGCTTCATCGCGATCTTCGTGGTGGCCTACTACCAACGCTTCCAGGTACGCGTGCTCGGCCGCAGCACCGCTGCCGCCTGGGCCGGCGTGGGCATCTTCCTGATGCTCACCGGCGGCTTCGTCGCCGCCACCCGGCTGCTGCCGCCCCTGCCCCTGAACGGCTCCGAGATCTACCTGCCGCCCTTCGTGCTGCTGCTGGCCTGCGCGGCCCTGGCCCGACCACGAGCGCCAGCCGTCGCCCGCTGGCTCACGATGGCCTCCGCCCTCTTCGTGGTGAGCCTCACCTGCCGGGCGGTGGATCAGCTGGTGTGCGCCGCGTGGCCGGTGGGCACGCATCTGGGCTGGCATCTGGTGAATGCCGCGATGCTTTACTGCTGCATGGCCGGGTTGCTCACCGCGCCCCGCTACCGCCACTTCGGCTGAACGCAAACGGGACGCCCGAAAGCGCCCCGCCGATGCCGCCCACCGCAGCGGATCAAGCCTTACCCAGCTCCCGCTCGGCCCAGAACAGCGCGGTGATCGTCTTGCTGTCGGTGATGCGGCCGTCGAACACCGCCGCCCGCGCCTCGTCCAGCGTGAGATAGACGATCTCCAGGAACTCCCCCTCGTCCCAGGCGTGGCCCACGTGCGTAAGGCCCTTCGCGAGGAAGATCTCGATGCGCTCGTTCGAGTAGCCGATGCACGGGTGCATCACGCCCAGATGGCGCCAGTCGTCGCCCTCGTAGCCGGTTTCCTCCTGCAGTTCGCGGCGCGCGCAGGCCAGGATATCCTCGTCCGGATCGAGCTTGCCCGCCGGCAGCTCGAGAAAGGCCCGGTGCAGCGGATAGCGGAACTGCCGCTCGAAGATCAGCCGGCCGTCGTCACACACCGGAATCACCAACACCGCACCGGGATGCTTGATGTACTCGCGCACGCCGCTCTTGCCGTCGGGCAGGCGCACCTCGTCGCGAAAGACGTTCAGCAGGCGTCCCTGAAAGACCGGTTCGGAGGTGAGTTGTTCTTCGTGCAGTGGATCGTTCATGCCGGAGGCTCCGGGTAATGGCAAAGGTGGAAGGATGTCACCCACCCGCCGTCATGACCAGCCCCGTCGATCTCCTACGGCATAATCGCGCTCGTGACCGCCACCCTGCCTCCCGCCTTCCCGACGCTCCGCGACCAGCTCCTCGACCCTACTGGCGGGTTGGTCTATCACCTGCGCGCGGCGCGCCACCGCCATCGCCTGTGGGCGCCCTTCCACGCCACCGTGGCAGGCTGGCTAGGCAACTGGCAGCCGGGGCCGACGCAACTGGTGATCGTCGGCCCCAACGCCGGCTACGCCCTGCCGGCAGGCTTTCTCGCCCGCTTTGAGCGCGTCTCGGCGCTGGAGCCCGACCCCATCGCCCGCTGGCTGCTGGCCCGCCGACCCGACGCCGGCCGGCTCGTCTTCGACCGCCTCGACTGCCTGACGACACCCGACGGCCTGGCGATGCTGGCGGCACGCTTTCCCGATGCGGCGATCCTGTTTTCCAACCTCCTCGGCCAGCTCGACGCGCCCGGGGAAAGCTGGGCCGAACTGCTCGCCCGCCATCTGCCCGCGCACCCGTGGGCGAGCTACCACGACGTGATCTCGACCACCACGCCGCCGGCCCGCGACACGCCTTGCGAAGTGACCGACGACGCAACGCTGGCCGACGTGCTCGCGCGGTTCTGGACGGGCGGTGAGCTCGCGGTGACCGACCACGCCACCTTCCGCCTGGGCGGCGCCGGGCCGCGGCGCTACGCGGTGTGGCCGATCACGCCGCGGCGCTGGCATCTGGTGGAGTGGGTGGAGCACGCCCCCGCCTGAACCACCGTTCATAAAATATGCAACGCCTCTGCAGATCGGATTGGTGAAACAATTCCAGGCTGCCTCCACCTCGCGGCTGCAAAGCCCACCCACCGCCATGACCAAGAAGACCGCATTCCTGCACGCACTGTTCGCGCTCCTGTCCTGCCTCTCATGGCTCGCCCACGCCGGCGAGTGGATCGCCGATGCAAACCAGTGCCAGATCTGGAACCCCTTCCCCGCCCCCGGCGAAACCGTCGTGTGGAGCGGCGAATGCAAGAACGGCCGGATCTCCGGCCCCGGCTCCCTGACCTGGTCCCGGCACGGCAGGTTCGCCTCGCGGGAGGACGGCAACTTCATCGACGGGAAACTTCAGGGTGAAGGCACGGACACCCTCGCCAACGGCGACAGCTACGCGGGCGATTACGTCGACACCATGTTCCAGGGCTTCGGCGTCTTCAAGAACGCCTGCTGCGGCCCGAACGGCTGTCCCGACAACTGCGTGAAGCGGGGCTGGTGGCAGGAAGGCAGGCTTCAGCACACCTGCGCCTCACGGGAGGCCTGCCAGAAGATCGTGAAGCTGGAAGACCTCGTCCGCAAGGCCGAAAGGGAACTTCGCTGCGACGATGCCCAGAAGCTCGACCAGGAACTCAAGACCCTCGCCCGCGGCGTGCTGGACTACGCCAGCTGCGCCCGGGAGCGCCAGTTCAACCAGACCCTGAAGAGCAGCGACCCCCAGGAGATGTACCTGGCTGCCGGCCGCTACGAATCCGACGGCGACCGGGGTCGGGCCAAGGCGGTTTATCGGCGGATGGTCGATCGTTTCCCGAAGCATGCTATGGCCATCAAGGCCACCGACCGACTGACCCGCCTGGCCGACGTGGAGTCGGTGGAGGCCTCCAACCAGAACGCCATCAACCGGATGGAAGATGCCCAGCGCGAGGCCCGCAGCGCCTCCTACAACCAGTGCCTGAACCGCTACTCCGCGTGTCAGAGCAGTTGCGACGGCCTGCGGGATTCGTCCTCTCGGAACAGCTGTCGGAGCGGCTGCGCCTCCTGTTCGCGCTGACGCCCTCCGCGCGCTGACGGCACCGGAAGGCGCGGCCGCTCAGGCGTAGGTATCGACTCGGCTGCCGCTGCCCGCACTGGCGCTGGCGATGGCCGCGTAGCTGGCGGCGGGGCCGCTGACGTTGGCATCGGCGGAAATTTCATTGTCCGGGACATCGCTCGAAAGCTTGCTGGCCGAGATCTCGAGACGCGCCTCGACGGCCATCCGGTCGGCCTGGCTGGCCACCTGCCGATCCTGCGCCGACGGGTCGGCCGGCGCGAGGGCGGCGGCGCGGATGCGTTCGGCCCGGGCGAGGGTTTCTTCCGGCGTGCGGCCCTGGGAGACATCGATGCCCACCTCGCCACCGACTGCGTAGCGCTTGCCGTCCGGCCCGGTCTCGTAGGTAAAGCTGGCGCCGTGGGTGATGAGGCCCGAGCCGGCAGCCATGTGGGCCGATTCGTGGGCACGGACGACCCGGTCGCGGGCCTGCAGGCGATCGACGATCCGCTGGTCGGACTCGGACAGCGTCAATCGCGCCGCCTGCCCGGCGACACCGGAGGAACGCAGGGTGGGGGCCGTCGCAGCCCCGAGCGCGGAAACCGACATGCCTGAAAAGGAAGAACGCGTTACTGGCGCTTAAAGCCTAGACCGAAAAAAGCGCTTCGTCAGCTTCGCGCCCGCGATATTTCGCCGGGCACCCGTGCCCATGCGCCGCCGCGACAAGGCCAGCAGCCCCATGCCCAGCAGCAGCAGCGTGCCAATCGCCGGCTCGGTGACGGCAACGACCACTGGCGTCTGGGTGCCGGAAAAACGGCCCGCCCCGGTAAAGCCAAGGCCGGTGACAAAGGCGGTCGGGTCGGCCGGATCGAGCCCGGCGGAGACCTCGATGCCGGTCACCTGGAAACGATCAACGCCGGCCGCGCCAAAATCGTAGGTCACGCCCCCGGCCAGATCGCCCGCCAGCAGCTGCAGCGCGCCGGCGGAATCGAAACCGAAGAGGTCATACAGGCCGTCGCCAATGCCGGCGGGCAGCAGCACCGAGCGGAAGTTGGGGTCGCCGGCGCCAATGGCGTAGGTGTAGCCCACGGCCACGTAGGGGTCGATGTAGAAGGTTTCGCCGGGAACGACGGCCACATCGAAGCGAAAGCTGCCGTCGGCAACGGCCACCGGCAGGTGCACCGCCGGCCCGGCCACGACGGACAGCGCCGGCAACGGCATCATGCAGGCAAGGGCCAGAAGCGCTGGACAGAGCCGGCGGAAAATCGAACTGAAGGGGTTGAGGAGCGTCATGCGCTGATCCGCTATTGTTGTCGTTGTCTGACACCCGCATGAAAGTTGCGAGGGTCGGATCAACATCAAGCAATTTGCGCACCAAAGCGTGAAAAACCTGACACAGCGCGGCTTACAGTTTTACACCGGCACCCAAAATGGGCGCCGGTGTAAAAAATCCTGACAGCATCCACGGCTGCCGGCGCGGAGCCCCGGCAGCGCAGAACGGCGCTACACCTCGCCCAGATAGGCGGCGCGCACCTTCGGATCGGCCAGCAGCGCGTCGCCCGAACCGGTGAGGGTGATGTGGCCGGATTCCATCACGTAGGCCCGCTGGGAGAACTCCAGCGCCAGGTTGGCGTTCTGTTCCACCAGCAGGATGGTCACGCCCTCGGCGGCCACCGAGCTGATCACCTCGAAGATCTTCTCGACCACCAGCGGCGCGAGGCCCATGGAAGGCTCGTCGAGGAGCAGCAGCTTGGGCCGCGACAGCAGCGCCCGGCCGATGGCGACCATCTGCTGCTCGCCGCCCGATAGCGTGCCCGCCACCTGCTGGAGTCGCTCCTTGACCCGCGGCAGCATGGTGAACACGCGCTCCAGATCGGCCTCGACGGCGTCGTCATCGCGCCGGCAGTAGGCGCCCATGCGCAGGTTTTCCTCGACCGTGAGGCGGGTGAAGATGCCGCGCCCCTCGGGCACCAGCGCCAGGCCCTGGCGCAGCCGCTTGTGGGCAGGCAGCTTTTCGATGCGCTGGCCGTTGTAGAGCAGCTCGCCGCCCGCGATGGGCAGGGTGCCGGCGATGGCGTTGAGGGTGGTGGTCTTGCCCGCGCCGTTGGCGCCGATCAGCGACACCAGCTCGCCAGTGGCAAGTTCCAGATCGATGCCCTTGACGGCCTCGATGGCGCCATAGGCGATGCGCAGGTCGCGCAGTTGCAGGATCGGAGCACTCATGCCGCAGCCCCCGCCTTGGCGGTACCGTGGCCGCCCAGGTAAGCGGCGATCACGGCGTCGTTCTGCTGGACCATGGCCGGCACGTCCTCGGCGATCTTCTTGCCGAAATCGAGCACCGCCAGGCGGTCGCACAGGCCCATCACCAGCTTCACGTCGTGCTCGATGAGCAGCACGGTCACGCCGTCGTGGCGGATTGTCTGGACGAGCTCGCGGAGCTTGGCGGTTTCGGTGGCGTTCATGCCGGCGGCGGGTTCGTCGAGGGCCAGCAGTTGCGGCTCGGTGGCCAGCGCGCGGGCGATCTCGAGGCGGCGCTGGTCGCCGTAGGAGAGGTTCTTGGACACGGTATCGGCAAAGCGCTCGATGCCCACGTAGCGGAGCAGTTCGAAGGCGCGTTCGGTGATGAGGTGCTCCTCTTCCCGGGCCTTACGGGTCTGCAGCAGGATCGAGAAGGGGTTGGCGCGGGAGCGGATGTGGTGGCCGGCCATCACGTTCTCCAGCGCGGTCATCTCGCGGAAGAGCCGGATGTTCTGGAAGGTGCGGGCGATGCCGGCGGCCACCACCAGGTGCGGCTTGCCGGTGGGCAGTTCCGTGCCGTTGAAGACCAGCTCGCCCTCTTCGGGCACGTAGGCGCCGGTGAGCACGTTGAAGAAGGTCGTCTTGCCGGCGCCGTTGGGGCCGATGAGGCCGTACACCTCGCCCTTGCGGATGGTCAGCGACACGTCGGACAGCGCGGTGAGGCCGCCGAAGCGCTTGGTGATGTTCTTGGCTTCGAGGAGGGTGATCACGCCTTGCCCTCCTTGCCCACGACGAGCTCCGGCTTCGAGTAGCGGCTGTGGGCGGGGATCAGCCCGGCCGGGCGCAGCAGCATCATGAAGATCATCGCCAGGGACAGCAGCAGCATGCGCAGCACCTCGGGGTCGAGGATGACCTTGTCGAACACCGCCTGCTGCACCGGCACCGCCACGTAGCGCAGCACCTCGGGCAGCGCGGTGAGGGCCAGCGCGCCGACGATCACACCGGCCAGGTTGCCCATGCCGCCGAAGACGATCATCGTGAGCACGGCGATGGATTCCATCAGCGAGAAGCTCTCGGGCGACACGAAGCCCTGGAAGGCCGCGAACAGCCCGCCCGACACGCCGCCGAAAGTGGCGCCCAGCGAGAACGCCAGCAGCTTCATGTTGCGGGTGTTGATGCCGATGGCCTTGGCCGCCAGCTCGTCGTCGCGGATCGCCGCCCACGCCCGCCCGACGCGCGACACCTGCAGGCGCTGCACCAGCAGCACCGACAGCGCCACGAAGGCGAGGAACACGTAGTAGTACAGGAACAACGAGTTGATGGTGATCTCGTCGCCCACCTTGAGGGGTTTGGAGATGTCCCAGCCGAAGAGCACCAGCGGGTCGATCATGTTGATGCCCTGTGGCCCGTTGGTGATGTTGATCGGGTGGTTCAGGTTGTTCATGAAGATGCGCACGATCTCGCCGAAGCCCAGGGTGACGATGGCGAGGTAGTCGCCCCGCAGGCGCAGCGTGGGCAGGCCGAGGATGATCCCGGCCAGCGCCGCAAACGCCGCGCCCATCGGCAGCACCAGCCAGAAAGGCAGATGCAGCTCGAAGTGGGGCGAGGCCAGGAAGGCGAAGGTGTAGGCGCCCACCGCGTAGAAGGCGATGTAGCCGAGGTCGAGCAGGCCGGCAAAGCCCACCACGAGGTTGAGGCCGATCGCCAGCATCACGTAGAGCATGGCGAAATCGAGGATGCGCACCCAGGTCTTGCCGAACAGCATGGCGATGAGCGGCGCGCCGAAGGCGATGGCGAGCACCACCCAGCGGGCGGCCGCCGGGTTGCGCTTGCCGAGATACGGAATGGCGAGGGCGAGTTCGTTCATGGTGACAGTGGTCCTCAGGCGCGGTCGGCCACGCGTTCGCCAAGCAGGCCGGTAGGCCGGAAGATCAGCACGATGCCGAGGATGAGGAAGGCGAAGATGTCCTGGTAGCTGGAGTTGAGGAAGCCGAAGCTCATGTCCTCGATGTAGCCGGCGCCGATGGACTCCACCAGCCCCAGCACGATGCCGCCGAGCATCGCGCCGGCCAGGTTGCCGATGCCGCCCAGCACCGCCGCGGTGAAGGCCTTGAGGCCAGGCATGAAGCCCATCGCGTAGTGGGCGATGCCGTAGTTGGACGAGTACATCACGCCCGCCACCGCGGCCAGGGCCGAGCCGATGACGAAGGTGGCCGCGATGATCTTGTTGGTGTCGACGCCCATCAGGCTGGCGACCCGGTGGTTTTCGGCCGTGGCGCGCATGGCGCGGCCGAGGCGCGTTTTGTTGACCAGCAGCACCAGCCCGATCATCAGCACCGCCGACACGACCAGGATGACGATCTGCACCGGGGTGATGAACACGCCGGCCACCGGCTCGATGGGCGTGGTGGAGACCAGCTGTGGGAATGTGTGGTAGTTGCGGCCCCAGATGATCATCGCGAGGGTCTGGAGCAGGAAGGACACGCCGATGGCGGTGATCAGCGGGGCGAGCCGCGGCGCGTTGCGCAGGCGGCGGTAGGCGGTGCGCTCGATGGTGTAGCCGAGGATCATGCACACCACGACCGAGATGCCGAGCCCGGCGAGGAGCGTGGGCACCAGGCCGAGCTCGGGGTAGTGGGTCTGGAGCAGGCTGATGGCTTCGAGGGCCACCAGCGCGCCAACCATCAGCACGTCGCCGTGGGCGAAGTTGATGAGCCCGAGAATGCCGTAGACCATCGTGTAGCCGAGGGCGATCAGCGCATACACGCTGCCGACCACGAGGCCGTTCACGGTTTGCTGGAGGAGGGTTTCCATGGACGATGCGACCCGGAGAGGGTGGAGAAGCGGGAGGGCGATTGTAGTCCGGCGGCCATCAGGCGGAGCCACCGGGCCGGAGCGCGCCGCAGCGGCTCCGGCATCGGAGACGTATTACTGCACCGGCTCCCACTTGCCGCCCTTGAACTGATAGACGGTGACGGCGCCGTCCTTGATGTCGCCCTTGGCGTCGAAGGCCACCGTGCCGATCACGCCGGGGAAGTTGACCTTGCCGATGGCCGGCGCGTACTTGGCCGGGTCGGACGAGTTGGCGGCCTTCATGGCCTCGATGATCGCCGAGGCGGCGTCGTAGGCGTAGGGCGCGTAGATCTGCACGTCGGCGTTGAAGCGCTTCTTGAAGCGAGCGTTGAAATCCTTGCCGCCCGGCATCTTGTCCAGCGGCAGGCCCGGCTGCGTGCAGTAGGCGTTGGGGCCGATGGCGTCGCCGGCCAGCTTGATGATCTCGCCGGTGCAGCCGCCGTCGCCGGTGATGAACTTGGCGTTGATACCCAGCTGCTTGATCTGCTTGAGCATCGGGCCGCCCTGGGTGTCCATGCCGCTGTAGACGATCACGTCCGGCGTCTTGCCCTTGATGCGGGTGAGGATGGCGAGGAAATCGGTGGCCTTGTCGCTGGTGAATTCACGGGTCACCACGGTGCCGCCGCTGGCCTTGACGGCCTTGTCCACCTCGTCGGCGAGGCCCTGGCCGTAGGCGGTGCGGTCGTCGATGATGGCGACCTTCTTGCCCAGCACGGTGGCCGCATACTTGCCGATGCCCAGGCCCTGCTGCACGTCGTTGGCGATGGTGCGGAACGTGGACTTGAAGTTCTGCTGGGTGAGCCGGGGGTTGGTGGAGGCCGGCGAGACCTGCGGGACGCCGCCTTCGTTGTAGATGCGCGAGGCGGGGATGGAGGCGCCCGAATTGAGGTGGCCGACCACGCCCTTCACGCCCGCATCGACCAGCCGCTGGGCCACGGTGGTGGCGGTCTTCGGGTCGGCCGCGTCGTCTTCGGCCATCACTTCGAACTTCACCTTCTTGCCGCCCAGGGTCACGCCCTTGGCGTTGTATTCCTCGACGGCGAGACGCACGCCGTTCTCGATGTCCTTGCCCAGGTGCGACTGGGTGCCGGTGAGCGGCGCGGCGGTGCCGAGCTTGACGACTTCCTGGGCCTGCACGGCGGATGCACCAAGACCGAGCACGGCGAGGGCAACAAGGGTGATTTTCATGCGGTTTTCTCCTCTGGAGGGTTCAGGCAGGGCGTTTCAAGCAAATTCGGCGCCACCCGGGCGGCGCCGTGTCGATCGTTTCGGGGCCGGGCCTCAGGGCCGGACTTCCCACTTGCCGGCGTTGAACTGGTAGAGCGCCACGCCGCCTTCGCGCACGTCGCCGTTGGCGTCGAAGGCGATGTTGCCGGTGACGCCCTTGAAGGCCACCTTCTGCATCAGCGGCAGGTATTTCTCGGGCTCGGCCGAGTTGGCGAGCTTCATGGCCTCGATGAGGGCGCTGGCGGCGTCGTAGCTGTAGGGCGCGTAGAGCTGCACCGGCACACCGAAGCGCTTGGTGAAGCGCTCGTTGAAGGCCTTGCCGGCGGGCATCTTGTCCATCGGGATGCCGGCCTGGGTGCAATACACGTCGCTGCTCATGGCGGTGCCGGCGATCTTGATCATCTCGGCGGTGCACGCTCCATCACCGCCCAGATATTTGGCGGTGATGCCGAGCTGCTTCATCTGCTTGAGGAGCGGCGCGCCCTGGGCGTCCATCCCACCGTAGAAGATCGCATCGGGCTTGGCGGCCTTGAGCTTGGTGAGGATGGCTGCGAAGTCGGTGGCCTTGTCGTTGGTGAACTCGCGCCCCACCGGCTTCACGCCGCGCTGCTTGAGGCTGTCGACCAGCGCGTCGGCCAGGCCCTGGCCGTAGGCGGTACGGTCGTCGATCACCGCGATGCGCTGGGCCTTCAGCACATCCACCGCAAAGCGGGCCATCGCGTTGCCCTGCTGGATATCGTTGGCGATGACCCGGTAGGTGGTCTTGAAGCCCTGGCGGGTCAGCTTGGGGGTGGTGGACGACGGCGTGACCGCGGGCACGCCGCCCTGCTCGTAGATGCGCGAGGCGGGGATCGCGGCGCCGGAGGTGACATGCCCGACCACGCCCTTCACGCCGGCATCCACCAGCCGCTGGGCGACGGTGGTGGCGGTGCGCGGGTCGGCCTGGTCGTCCTCGGCCATCAGCTCGAACCGGGCTTTCTGGCCGCCGAGGGTCACACCCTTCGCGTTGGCATCCTCCAGCGCCAGCTGGGCGCCGAACTGCTCGTCTTTGCCCACGTGGGAAATCGGCCCGGTGAGCGGGCCGGCAAAACCAATCTTGACCACCACGTCGGCGAGCACCGCGGTGCTCGCGGCCATCGTCACACCGGCCACGGCCAGCATCGTCACGGAGCGTTTCACCTGTTCATCCTCCACAAAGGGTGTTCATGCCAGAATGGGCTGATTGTAACCAAGCCCGGCCATTTTGGCGGGTTGCCGCCACCTCGACACCGCGGGAGACCCTCCGATGCGTAAACTGCTGTCTTTCCTTCTTGGCGCCCTGGCCCTCGTTGGGCTCGCGGGCTGCGACGCGGTCAACATGAAAGACCTCAAACCCGGCGTATCCACCGGCTACGACGTACGCGACAAGTTCGGCACGCCCGGCATCGAATGGCGCAACGACGATGGCAGCGTGACCTGGGAATACACCCGCCAGCCCCAGGGCACCGAATGCTTCATGATCACCGTAGGGCCAGACAACATCCTGCGCAGCATCGAGAACGTGCTCACCCCCGCCAACTTCGCCCGCGTCCAGCCCGGCTGGACGAAGGACCAGGTGCGCCGCCTGCTGGGCAAGCCGCGTTCGGTGCAGAAGTTCGCCCTCAAGAAGGAAGAAGTGTGGGACTGGCGCCTGCCGCCGGAATTCAACGCCAACGTCTTCTTCAACGTCCATTTTGACGAGGCCGGCGTGGTCACCGGCACCAGCCGTTCGACCGAACAAAAGAGCAATTGAACCCCGGCAGGTGCTCCAGCGTGCACATGGCATGGAGCACCTGTTCAGATATTGGACACTTCGCAGCACAGTCCGCCGCGGCGCAGCATTTTTCCGCCCGTTCTCCAAGCGGCTGATAAACAAGACTTTTGACCACATAGGCCGACTTGATTGCCTGCTGGCACGCGCCCTGCTGAATAGACGTCAACGCTGCACGAAGCGTTTTCGATCAAATTCAGGAGGAGACTTCCATGCTGTATGCACTGCCCGGTTCTGCAGACGCCAAGGTTCAATACAAGTCCAAGTACGACAACTTCATCGGCGGCAAGTGGGTTGCCCCGGTCAAGGGTGAGTACTTCGACGTCATCACCCCGATCACCGGCAAGCCCTACACCCAGGCTGCCCGCTCCGGCGCCGAAGACGTGGAACTGGCCCTGGACGCCGCCCACGCTGCTGCCGACAAGTTCGGTCGCACCCCGGCTGCCGAGCGTGCCAACCTCCTCCTGAAGATCGCCGACCGCCTCGAAGCCAACATCGAGAAGCTCGCCTACGCCGAGACCGTCGATAACGGCAAGGCCATCCGCGAAACCCTGAACGCCGACATCCCCCTGGCTGTCGACCACTTCCGCTACTTCGCCGGTTGCCTGCGCGCCCAGGAAGGTGGCATCTCCGAGATCGACGAGAACACCGTCGCCTACCACTTCCACGAGCCCCTGGGCGTCGTCGGCCAGATCATCCCCTGGAACTTCCCGATCCTGATGGCCGCCTGGAAGCTGGCCCCCGCCATCGGCGCCGGCAACTGCGTGGTCCTGAAGCCCGCCGAATCCACCCCGATCTCGATCCTGATCCTGACCGAACTGATCGCCGACCTGCTGCCGCCGGGCGTGCTGAACATCGTCAATGGCTACGGCCGTGAAGCCGGCATGCCGCTGGCCACCAGCCGCCGCATCGCCAAGATCGCCTTCACCGGCTCCACCGCCACCGGCCGCGTGATCGCCCAGGCCGCCGCCACCAGCCTGATCCCCGCCACCCTCGAGCTGGGCGGCAAGTCCCCCAACATCTTCTTCGAGGACATCATGGCGGCCGACGACGCCTTCCTCGACAAGGCCGTCGAAGGCATGGTGCTGTTCGCCTTCAACCAGGGCGAAGTGTGCACCTGCCCGTCCCGCGCCCTGATCCAGGAATCGATCTACGACCGCTTCATGGAAAAGGTCATGGCCCGCGTCAAGGCCATCAAGCAGCTCAGCCCCCTCGACACCGACAGCATGATGGGCGCCCAGGCTTCCCAGGATCAGCTGAACAAGATCATGGCCTACATGGAGATCGGTCGTCAGGAAGGCGCCCAGTGTCTGGTCGGCGGCGACCGCACCCACATGGACGGCGACCTGGCCGGCGGCTACTACATCCAGCCGACCCTGTTCAAGGGCCACAACAAGATGCGCGTGTTCCAGGAAGAGATCTTCGGGCCGGTGCTGGCCGTGACCACCTTCAAGGACGAAGCCGAAGCCCTCGAAATCGCCAACGACACCCCGTACGGCCTCGGCGCCGGCGTGTGGAGCCGTGACGGCAGCCGCGCCTACCGCATGGGCCGCAACATCAAGGCCGGCCGCGTGTGGACGAACTGCTACCACGCCTACCCGGCCCACGCCACCTTCGGCGGCTACAAGGAATCCGGCATCGGTCGCGAAACCCACAAGATGATGCTCGACCACTACCAGCAGACCAAGAACCTGCTGGTCAGCTACAGCCCGAACGCCCTCGGCTTCTTCTGATGTGTTTGTGTCGTCCCTGTTGTAAGTAAGGCAAGGTGTTGCGGGGCGGGAGGAATCCCGTCCCGCTTTTTTCTTGGAGGAGCCCCATGACACCACGGATCATCGCCACCGACGCCGCCCTCGCCTTCATCGACGAGCTGCGCGCCGAGTTCGGCCCCCTGATGTTCGTGCTCTCCGGCGGCTGCTGCGACGGCAGCGTGCCCAACTGCTACAAGCTCGGCGAGGTCATCCCCGGCCAGACCATGCTGCTGATCGGCGAAGTGGGCGGCGCCCCCTTCTACCTGGGTCACCAGGAGTTCGCCTACTACGGTTCGTCCCAGCTCACCCTCGACGTGCAGCCCGGCGGCGGCGGGGATTTCTCCCTCGACTGCGGCAAGGGACGTGCCTTCGTCACCCGCTCGCGCCTGCTCTCCGACGACGAGATCGCCACGCTGGCGCCGATTTCGCCCGGGTAGCCCGCGCTCCAGCATTGCCCGATCACCCCGCGGCGTATATCTTTCTGTATAGATCGCCTAAAGCTGTCACAGGCATCTGACGTAAGAGGACACGAGTACGGCCCTGCCTGTCCGTAGGTCGGCTCGTCCGCGCCCCTTCCGGCGCGAGCAACTCCAGCCCGGCGGAACCCACGATGGCAACCCTTCTCTGGCTTCAGACCGGCGCATGCAGCGGCGACACCATGTCGCTGCTGAACGCCGACAGCCCCTCGGTCGAAAGCCTCGTCAAAAACGGCAGCCTCGACATCCTGTGGCACCCATCCCTCAGCGCAAAGCCCGCCGGTGCGCTGGGCGAGCTGATCGCCGCCATCGAGGCCGGCACCCAGCGCCTCGACATCCTGTGCGTCGAAGGCAGCATGATCACCGGCCCCTACGGCACCGGCATGTTCGACAGCTACCGGGGCCGCGCCAAGATCGACATCGCCCGGGCCCTGGCTGCGCGGGCGCGCCACGTGGTGGCGGTGGGCACCTGCTCGGCCTTTGGCGGCATTCCCGCCGCGCCGCCCAACCCCACCGACTGCACCGGCCTGCAGTTCGACCGCGAACAGCCCGGCGGCATGCTCCCGCCCGAATGGCGCTCGGGCTCGGGCAACCCGGTGATCAACCTGGCCGGCTGCCCGGTGCATCCAAACACCATCACCCGCAGCCTCGCGCTGCTGGCCCAGGACCAGCCCCTCGAGCTGGACTTCCTCAACCGCCCCCGCGCCTTTTTCAGCAGCACGGTGCACCAGGGCTGCACGCGTAACGAGTACCACGAGTACGACATCGAGGAGAAGGACTTCGGCGGCCGTGGCTGCCTGTTCTTCAATCTCGGCTGCCAGGGCCCCAACACCCTCGCCAACTGCAACAGCGACCTGTGGAACCGGCGCAGCAGCAAGACCCGCGCCGGCGTGCCCTGCTTCGGCTGCACCTCACCGGGCTTCCCCCGCGACGGCGACCTGTTCCGCACCGAAAAGATCGGCGCCGTGCCGGTGGCCCTGCCCCTGGGCGTCTCCCGCGCCCACTACATGGCCTACAAGAACCTCGCCCACGCCGCTGCGCCGCTGCGCATCAAGAACCGGGACATGGAGACCTGACCCCACCATGGCCCGCACCACCCTCAACGTCGATCTCAACCGCGTCGAAGGCGACCTGGAGTTCCAGGTGGACCTGGACGGCAACCGCATCGTCGACGCCCGCTGCGTCGGCACCCTGTTCCGTGGCTTCGAGCAGCTCCTGATCGGCCGCGCCCCCAAGGACGGCCTCGTCATCACCCCGCGGGTATGCGGCATCTGCGGCACCGCCCACCTGTACACCGCCGCCCTCGCGCTGGAGCGCCTCGCCCAGCTGCCGGTACCGCCCCAGGCCACGCTGATCCGCAACCTGTGCCTGATGGCCGAGAACGTCCAGAGCGACCTGCGCCAGAGCTTCCTGTTCTTCACGCCGGATTTCATCCACCCGCGCTACGCCGGCCAGCGCCTGTACCCGGACATTGAAGCCGCCTTCGCGCCGCTCAAGGGCAAGGTGGTGCGCTCCACGCTGGCGGTGTCCCGCAAGGTGGTCGAGCTGGTGGCGATCTTCGGCGGACAGTGGCCCCACTCGTCCTACATGCTGCCCGGCGGCGTCACCCGCGGCGCCTCCGCCCGCGACCTGATCGACTGCCAGGACATCGTCGATCAGGCCATCGAGTGGTACGAGCGGGACGCCATCGGCGACAGCCTCGACAACTGGCTGGCCCTCGACAGCAGCGACGCCTTCTTCAGCTGGCTCGAGGCCGACGCCCACGCCGCCAGCGCCATCGGCCTCCTCACCCGCTTTTCCCGCGCCATCGGCCTGCAGAAGATCGGCGGTGGCGCCCGCCATTTCCTGTCGGCCGGCGCCTGGCACGACCCGCAGCGCTGGGCCCCGCCCTACACCGACGGCGCCACCCTGATGCCCGCCGGCATCTACCACGCCGACGGGGCCCGCCTCGAAGCCTTCGACCAGGCCCTCGTCAACGAGCACGTCCGCCACGCCTGGTATCGCCCCTACCCCGGCGGCCGCCACCCCTTTGCCGGCGAGACGGTGCCCGACTACCAGCCCGACACCGACCGCTACACCTGGGCCAAGGCCCCGCGCTACGGCGAGCTGGTCGTCGAGACCGGTCCGCTGGCCGAGCTCCTCGCCGGCGGCGACGCCCTGGTGGCCAGCCTGCTCGCCCTCGAAGGCCGCAACACCTGGCTGCGCCAGTTCGCCCGCCTGCGCCGCACCGCCCACACCCTGCACTGGATGAAGCACCATCTGGCCGAGCTTGCCGGCCTGATCGGCACGCCCCACTACCTGCCGCCCCCCGCCGACGCCTTCCAGAATGGCGAAGGCTACGGCTTCGTGCAGGCCGCCCGCGGCACCCTCGGCCACTGGCTGCAGATCGAAGACGGCCGCATCAGCCGCTACCAGATCGTTACCCCCACCGCCTGGAACGCCTCGCCGAAAGACAGCGCCGGCCGCCACGGGCACTGGGAGGAAAGCGTGATCGGCGTCGAGCTCGCCGACCCGGCCGACCCTATCGAGATCGGCCACATCGTCCGCTCCCACGACCCGTGCCTGGTGTGCACCGTGCATTTCGTGGGCAGCGGGGAGCGCCATCGCTATGGCGTCTGACCTTCCTCGAGAGGGACGGGGCAATGTGCCCCGCACCCTTCACATCATCTGCTTCGGCAACGAGCTGCACGGCGACGACGGCTTCGGCCCCGCCGTGCACGCGCGCCTTGCCGCCGGGCCGCTGCCCGCCGGGGTGCGCCTGATGCGCGCCGACCTGGCCGGGCTCGGCGCCATCAACTGCTTCGAAGGCTGCGACGAGGCCATCCTCGTCGACGCCGTCGCCGGCTTTGGCCCCCCGGGCTCGCTGCATGAGCTCGACGCCGCC
>NZ_BSPX01000048.1:0-35272 GCF_030161255.1 Zoogloea oryzae | reverse complement strand
ACGCGGTGAGCCGCCTCGCCCGCCATCACGCCCAGCGCCTCGGGCGCATCCGCCACGCGGTGAGCAACCTCTCCCACGCCCTCAAGACGCCCCTCGCGGTGCTCGCCCAGCAGGCCGACGGGATCGAAGCCCAGGGCGACGCCGCGCTGGCCGCGGCGATGCGCGAGCAGGTCGACACCATGCGCGGCACCATCGAGCGAGAGCTTCGCCGCGCGCGGCTGGCCGGCGGTGGTTCGGCGGGGGCAAGCTTCGACGCCCGGGCCCAGCTCCGGCTGCTGGCCGACGTGCTCCAGCGCCTGCACGGCGAGGGGCGCATCGCGGTGGAGATCGACGCGCCGGACCAGGGCTTTCCGGCGGACCGGGAGGACATGCTGGAGCTCTTCGGCAACCTGCTCGACAACGCCTTCAAGTGGGCGCGCGGGCGGGTGCGGGTGGTGGTGGCGCCGGATGCGTCGGGCCGGGTGCTGGCCTTCAGCGTCGAGGACGACGGCCCCGGCGTGCCAGGCGATGTGCTGGAGCGGCTGGGCGCCGCCGGCCTGCGCACCGACGAAGCCCGGCCCGGTCATGGGCTGGGGCTGGCGATCGTCAGCGACATCGTCGCCCAGTACGGCGGTTCGATCGGGTTTGGCAACGGGGCGGTGCTGGGCGGCCTGCGGGTGGATGTCCGTCTGCCGCTGACGGACTGATTACTTCTTCTTCTCCGCCGTCTGGCGGGCCTGCCATTCGGCTTCGGGCATCACCGTGACGCGCACCTCTGGCGCCTGGGCGAGGCCGCCGAGGATCACCCCGCGGAGCGGCGAGACGTCCTGGAAGTCGCGGCCCCAGCCGAGGGTGACGTGGCGCAGATCGGGCTGGATGCCGTTGGTGGGGTCGTACTCGACCCAGTCGTTCTCGGGGCACCACACCGACACCCACGCGTGGGAGGCGTCGGCGCCGATGAGGCGCGGCTTGCCCGGGGGCGGATCGGTGAGCAGGTAGCCCGACATGTAGCGCGCCGGCAGGCCGATGGAGCGCAGCGCGGCGATCATCAGGTGGGCGAAGTCCTGGCACACGCCGCGCTTGCGGGTGAGGACCTCATGCACCGGGGTACCCACTTCGGTGGCCTTGGCGTCGAAGGTGAAGGTCTTGAAGATCAGGTCCATCAGCGCCTGGGCGCCGGCCAGCAGCGGCACCTCGGGCTTGAAGGCCTGGCGGGCGAAGGTGGCGAGGGCGGCGTCGCAGGGCACCCGGGGCGAGGCGTAGAGGTAGCGCTGGGCGTCGAGGACGTTGGCCTCGCAGGGCTCGGGCCGGTAGCGGAAACGCTCGCGCACTTCTTCCCACGGGGGCGAGTCGGCGGGCTTGGGCAGGCTGCGGCCGATCACCGTGACGTGGCTCTCGGCGCGCACCAGCAGGCCGTCGTGGGGCGTGTCGAGGGACAGCCAGGCCACCGGGTTGCCGAATACGTCCTCGCCTTCGATGAGGCGCGACAGATCCGGGTCGATGGTGATGGTGCCCGACGCGCGGGTCTGCCAGGGCAGGTCGCGGGGGATCAGGTGCAGCAGGTGCTGGGCGAGCGAAACCGGCACGCCGCAGGGCGGGTACTCGGTCTCGTGGATGACGATGTAGTCGATGCTTCGGGTCATGGCTGCGTCATCATGCCGCGAAAGTCGCCTGGGCGGTGCGCCCGGTGTGGCTGAAGAAGCGCATCGCCAGCTGGTCGGACAGGTGGCGGCCGGCAGCGGCAAGGCTGTCGAAGTGGTTGGCCAGGGTGAGGCAGGCGGCGTTGCGGATGTCGTCGGTGACGCAATCCTCGAGCTGCTGCCAGGGGAAATCCCGCAGAGCCTCGAAGGCGCTTTCAAGCCCGGCGATGCCCAGGCCACCGCTCTCCCCGTTGAAGCGGACGAGGTAGTTGCTGAGCATGCGCACCTGGAAGGACAGCGCATGGGGGTTGGCGTCGTCCATGCACAGCAGGTGCAGGGCCGGCAGCAGGGCCGGCTGGGCGCGGTAGCGGGTGCGGTAGGTGATGATGGAGTCACACAGCTCCAGCAGCGCCTCGATGGCCAGCTCCCGGTGCAGGGCGGCGGAGGTTTCGGTGTGGGCGCGCAGGAAGGTGGACAGCTGCGAGGCGAGGTTGTCGAGGCGCTCGATGCGCCGCCCGACGATGTGCAGGCGCCAGCCCATGTCGCGGGTCATGTTGTCCATCGCAAAGCCCGACAGCGACACGAAGGTGGTCAGGGCTTCGTCGAGGAATTCGAGCAGGGCCGGCACGTCCGAGACGCGCTTGCGACAGGTTTCGATCTCGGCCGAGAGACGCTTGAGGGCGTGCCAGTGGTCGAGCGACAGGTGCTCGCGGGCCTGCCCGGCGCACCAGGTGAGGCGCTGCAGGTTGGCGGCGAGGCCGTGTTCGGCGTGGCGGTCGAGCACCGCGCGGAAGAGGTCGAGTTCGGCCTTGGCCACCGGGGCGTCGATCACCTCGGGTTCGATCAGCCGGGCGCCGGCGGCGAGCTCCAGCAGCGACGTGAGGGCGCCGGCGCGCTGGGCCTGCCGGCCTTCCGAGAGCCGGGCCAGGGCCAGCCGGGCGAGGCGGGCGATGGCATCGCAGCGCTCGGAGTAGCGGCCGAACCAGAACAGGTTTTCGGCCAGCCGGGACGACAGGGTGCCGGTTTCCTTGATGAGGTCATCCACCCGGATGGTGCTGTGGAGCAGGCTGAAGCCCGACACCGGGCCGTCGGCGCGCACCCAGGTGTCCTTGCTGCTGCCGCCCTTCTGCAGGGTGAGGATGCGGGTGTTCTCGACGCCGGCCACCCGGGCCAGGCCGCCGGGGAGCACGGTGTAGCCTTCGGGGGTGAGCGCGGCGTAGACCCGCAGGCCCATGGCCCGGGAGCGCAGCTTGCGCCGCTGGCCGTCGATCCACACCGGCGCGCGGGAGAGCTTGACGAGCTCCTGGGCGACGAAGGCGGAAGGGTCGGCTTCGATGCGCGCAGCGACGGCGGCGAGCTGTTCCTCGCCCAGCCGGTCGCCGAAGATGACTTCGTTGGACGCGCCCGGAAAGGTGGGCTTGAGCACCAGCTTGCGCAGGTTTTCGATCACCTCCTTGCGGGCCGGGGCCTCGCCGCACCACCAGGTGGCGACGGAGGGCATGGCCAGCTCCTCGCCCAGCAGGTGGCGGCAGATGGCGGGCAGGAAGCCGGGCAGGGCGGCGGATTCGAGGAGGCCGGAGCCCAGCGCGTTGGCCACCAGCACGCGGCCGGCACGCACCGCGCCGAGCAGGCCGGGCACGCCCAGGGCCGAGTCGGCGCGCAGCTCGACGGGATCGCAGAAGTCGTCGTCCAGGCGGCGCAGGATGGCGTGCACCCGCTCCAGGCCGGAGACGGTCTTGAGGTACACGGTGTCGTTGCGCACCGTGAGATCCTGGCCCTCGACGAGGGGGAAGCCCAGGTAGCGGGCCAGGTAGACGTGTTCGAAGTAGGTCTCGTTGAAGGGCCCCGGGGTGAGCAGCACCGTGAGGGGCGGCTCGCCGTCGGTGGGGGCCTGGCTGGCGAGGGTGCTCTGCAGGCTGCGGAAGAAGCGCGCCAGCGTCTGCACCTGCATGTCGCGGAACAGGTCGGGAAACGCGCGGGACACCAGCAGGCGGTTTTCCAGCGCGTAGCCGGCGCCGGAGGGCGCCTGGGTGCGGTCGGCGATCACCCACCAGCGGCCGTCGGGCGAGCGGGCCAGATCGGCGGCGTAGAGGTGCAGGAAGTTGCCGCCGACCGGCTTGATGCCCTGGCACGGCCACAGGAAGCGCTTCTGGCCGAACACCAGCTCGGGCGGCAGCAGGCCTTCGGCGAGGGTCGTCTGGGGGCCGTAGAGGTCGCCCAGCAGGGTGTTGAGCAGGCGCGCGCGCTGCCCGATGGCGGCCGCGATGCCGCGCCATTCGTCGGCTTCGAGGATCAGCGGCAGCAGGTCGAGGGACCACGGGCGGCTCATCCCCCGCGGGTCGGCGTAGACGTTGTAAGTGACGCCGTTCTGCTGGATGCCCCGTTCGAGCTGGGCCGCGCGGGCCTTCAGCACATCGCTGCCGGATTCGTCCAGGTGGTCGATGAACTGCTGCCAGTGCGGGCGCACGCCTTCTTCGCCGCACAGCTCGTCGTAGACTTCGGGGCGATACGTGTAATGGGCGAGGAGTGGGCTTGTCATGCGGTCGCGGCAGGTGTCTGGTAGGGCGGAGTGGAAACGGGCCGAGCTTCCACGCGGGAGGTCGGCCCCTCTCCGCGAACCTCATAGGCTACTGACGTTGCGTGGGGGGCGTAAAGGGTGAAGTGCACGGTGAGGATATCACCGGGCACTTCACGGGGGGCTTTACGGCCGGATTGCCCTGCCGGGCTAGCGGCGCAGGTCGAGGGTGAAGGGGAACTCCTTCTCCACCGGCGAGACCTTCACCTTCGGTTCGCCCGCGGTGTGGCCCATGCGGAAGAAGCGCGCCAGGCGGCGGCTCTCGGCCTCGAAGGCGTTGATCGGGAAGGTCTCGAAGCTGCGGCCGCCCGGGTGCGCCACGTGGTACTGGCAGCCGCCCAGGGAGCGTTCGCTCCAGGTGTCCACCAGATCGAAGGTGAGCGGTGCGTGGGGCGGGATGGTCGGGTGCAGGCACGACGGCGGCTGCCAGGCGCGGTAGCGCACGCCGGCCACGTACTCGCCGACGGTGCCGGTGGGCTGCAGGGGCACCGTGCGGCCATTGACCGCCAGCAGGAAGCGGTCGTCGGACATGCCGGTCACCTTCACCTGCAGGCGCTCGACGGACGAATCCACGAAGCGCACCGTGCCGCCGATGGCGCCTTCCTCACCCATCACGTGCCAGGGTTCGAGGGCGTTGCGCAGCTCCACCTCCATGCCGCGAACCGCAAAGTCGCCGATCTTCGGGAAACGGAACTCCAGGTGCGGGGCGAACCATTCCTTCTTGAAGCCGAGGCCGTGGGCCTGCATGTCCTCGATCACGTCGCTGAAATCCTGCTCGACGAAGTGCGGCAGCAGGAAGCGGTCGTGCAGCTCGGTGCCCCAGCGCACCAGGCGTTCCGGCGCGTAGGGGGTTTCCCAGAAGCGCGCCAGCAGGCCGCGCAGCAGGAGCTGCTGGGCCAGCGACATGCGCGCGTGGGGCGGCATCTCGAAGGCGCGCATCTCGACGAGGCCGAGCCGCCCGGTGGGGCCGTCCGGAGAGTACAGCTTGTCGATGCAGAACTCGGAGCGGTGGGTGTTGCCGGTCACGTCGATCAGCAGGTTGCGCAGCAGCCGGTCGATGAGCCAGGGCGGCACGTTCTCGCCCATCTTCGGGAACTGGCGGAAGGCCGTCTCGATTTCATACACCGAGTCGTTGCGGGCTTCGTCGATCCGCGGGGCCTGGCTGGTGGGGCCGATGAACAGGCCCGAGAACAGGTAGGACAGGCTCGGGTGGTTGTGCCAGTAGGAGATCAGGCTGCGCAGCACGTCCGGCCGGCGCAGGAAGGGCGAATCCGCCGGGGTGGCGCCGCCCAGCACGAAGTGGTTGCCGCCGCCGGTGCCGGTGTGGCGGCCGTCCACCATGAACTTCTCGGTGGTGAGGCGCGAGTAGTGGGCCGCTTCGTAAAGATGGGTGGTGCGGTCCACCAGCTCTTCCCAGTTGCTGGCCGGGTGGATGTTCACCTCGATCACGCCGGGGTCGGGGGTGATGCGGAAATGGGTGAGGCGCGGGTCCTGCGGCGGCTCGTAGCCTTCCAGCACCACCGGCATGCCCAGGTCGGCGGCGGTGGCTTCGATGGCGGTGACCAGCTCCAGGTACTTCTCGAGGCTGGACAGCGGCGGCATGAAGATGTGCATCGTGCCGTTGCGCGGTTCGGCGCACATGGCGGTGCGCACGATCCAGTCGGCCGACTGGAAGGGCTGGGGCTGGCGGTCGGTGGGGCTCAGCTTCTCGGCGGCGCGGGCGGCCTTGAGGGCTTCGGCGGCGCGGGCCGCGGCCGAGGTGCCAAAGCCGCTCTCGTCGTCGGTGAGGGCGTTGAGCACGGCGGTCTGGCCGCCGGGCAGCTGGCGGCGGATCGCCGAGTGCGATGGCAGCGGCGGGAAGGTCTGGTGGCTGTCCACCGGGTTCACGTAGGGGTAGTCGCCCTTCGCGGCCCAGGGCTGGGAATCCAGCGGCAGGCGGTAGCCCACCGGCGAATCGCCGGGGATCAGGTAGCAGCGCTCGTCACGCAGGAACCACGGCCCGGTCTGCCACGCGCCGGTGTAGGCGTTTAGGGAGATCGGCAGCACGTAGCCCACCGGGTTGGGCAGGCCGTGCTCGTACACGCGGCGGATGCGGTCGCGCTCCAGCGGGTCGTCGAGGCGCGCGTCGAACGGATCGACGTTGCCGGGCAGGCGGCGTTCGCGCCACAGGTAATAGAAGGCGTCTTCATAGGCCGGGAAGACCCGGCGCTGGTCCACGGCCAGCCGCTGCGCCACGCCGGCCAGGAAGGTGTGCGCCTTGTCGACCTTCACGTTGCCGGGGGTGGCGGAATCGCCGATGAGGTCGGAGCGCGTCCAGATGGGCTCGCCGTCCTTGCGCCAGAAGCAGGTGAGCGACCAGCGCGGCAGCTGCTCGCCGGGATACCACTTGCCCTGGCCGAAGTGGGCCAGGCCCTGGGGCGCGTACTTGTCGCGCAGGCGGTGGTAGAGGTCTTCGGCGCGGATGCGCTTGTTGGGGCCCATCGCCTCGGTGTTCCACTCGGCGCCGTCCGGGTCGTCAATGGAGACGAAGGTCGGCTCGCCGCCCATGGTGAGGCGCATGTCGTGGGCTTCCAGGTCCACGTCGATGAGGTGGCCCAGGGCTTCGATCTCGGCCCATTGTTCTTCGGTGTAGGGCTTGGTGACCCGCGGGGCTTCCTTCACGCGGGTGACCTTCATGAGGTGCTCGAACTCGCACTCGCACTCGTCGATGAGGCCGGAGATCGGCGCGGCGGACGACGGATCGGGCGAGCAGGCCAGCGGGATGTGGCCTTCGCCGGCAAAGAGGCCGGAGGTCGGGTCGAGGCCGACCCAGCCGGCGCCCGGCAGGTAGACCTCGGTCCAGGCGTGCAGGTCGGTGAAGTCGACTTCGGTGCCCGACGGGCCGTCCAGGGCCTTCACGTCGGCCTTCAGCTGGATCAGGTAGCCCGACACGAAGCGCGCGGCCAGGCCCATATGGCGCAGCAGCTGCACCAGCAGCCAGGCGGAATCGCGGCACGAGCCGGTGCGCTTGGTGAGGGTTTCTTCGGGCGTCTGCACGCCCGGTTCCATCCGGATCACGTAGCCGATGTGCTGCTGCAGGTCGGCGTTCACCTTCACCAGAAAATCCACGCTGCGCATCGTCTCGCGGGGGATGGTGGCGAGGTAGTCGGCAAACGCGGGGGTGGCTTCTTCCTTCAGCAGGAAGGGCGCCAGCTCGTGGGCGAGGGTCTTGTCGTAGGCGAAGGGGAAGTTCTCGGCCTCGGGCTCCAGGAAGAAGTCGAAGGGGTTGATGACCGACATCTCGGCCACCAGATCAACCTCGACGCTGAACTCGGTGACCTTCTCCGGAAACACCAGCCGCGCGAGGTAGTTGGACTGCGGGTCCTGCTGCCAGTTGATGAAGTGCGGCTTGGGCAGCACACGCAGCGAATAGGACAGGATACGGGTGCGGCTGTGGGGCGCCGGGCGAAGGCGGACGACCTGCGGGCCGACGTTGATCGGGCGGTCGTACTTGTAGGAAGTCAGGTGATTGAGGGCAACGTGGATGGTCACGGGAGACTCCGTTCTTGAGCTGCGGGTTTCAGGCTTGCGGATGGATTTAGCAATGTTCATGCCACGACGCATATGCCGCGGGCACGACGTTTCGAAGCCAATTCAGGGCCTTGGCGCGTCTTTCGCCCCATTTTTCCGTTCCCGGCCACCCAGGCTGCGGTGTTGATGCACCAAATTGGAGAGTATGGATCGCACCATTACAGTGCGCCGGCAGTGTCAGGCCCCGGATGAGGGCACGCCCGTGCCGACGCAGCACCATCGGTGCGTCGCCCGCATTTTCCGGCCCGACTCCGCGCCGAATGGCAGCACGGCAAGCCGTTGGTCACGGTAGATCACAAGCGTTACAGCCAGATGGGACAGCGCTCAGCTTCGCCAGCGCCACGCCCCCAACCCCGGCCCCTGTAGGTCGGACTTCAGTCCGACATCACGGGTCGATCAGGCAGGGTCTGTCGGACTGAAGTCCGACCTACACGATGCAGGCTGCTGCCCGGCGCCCGAGGCCTCAGCCCCACGCCCAACCACAATCCACCCCCACCCCGACCAACCACCGTCCTGTAGGTCGGACTTCAGTCCGACATCACGGGTCGATCAGGCACGGTCTGTCGGACTGAAGTCCGACCTACACGATGCAGGCCCGTGCCCGGCGCGCGAGGCCGCAGCCCTACGCCCAGCCACAATCCACCCCAACCCCGACCAACCACCGTCCTGTAGGTCGGGCTTCAGTCCGACAACACGGGTTGATCGGGCACGGTCTGTCGGACTGAAGTCCGACCTACACGATGCAGGCCCGTGCCCGGCGCGCGAGGCTGCAGCCCCACGCCCAAGAGCAATCCACCCCACCCCCGACCAACCGCCGCCCTGTAGGTCGGACTTCAGTCCGACAACACGGGTTGATCGGGCACGGTTTGTCGGACTGAAGTCCGACCTACACGATGCAGGCCAGTGCCCGGCGTGCGAGGCCGCAGCCCCACGTCCAAGCGCAATCCACCCCAACCCCGACCTACAGTCCGACCTGCGCTTACTCCCGCCCTTGCGCTTCGCGCATCGCCCGCTTGTTGAGCTTGCCCACGCTGGTGCGGGCCAGGGCTTCGACAAACTCCACCTGCAGCAGCACGCCGTAGCGGCTCACGCCGGTCGATTCGATGAGTTTGGCGGCGAAGTTGCGGATCTCGTGGGGCGTGACCTTGCCCGCGTGCTCGGGCTTGAGCGTCACCTTGGCCAGCGGGCGCTCGCCCCACTTGGCGTCGGGCACGCCGATCACCGCCACGTCGGCCACCGCCGGGTGCTGGGCCACCACGTCCTCGATCTGCAGCGACGAGGTCCATTCGCCGCCGGTCTTGATGACGTCCTTGATCCGGTCCGTCACCTTGAGCCAGCCGTCGGGCGAGATGTGGCCGATGTCGCCGGTGTGAAGCACGCCGCCCTGCCAGAGGGTGGCCGAGGCCTCGGCATCGTGCAGATAACCCTGGGTGAGCCAGGGGCTCCTCACCACCACCTCGCCCACGCTGTGCCCGTCGCGGGGCAGCTCGGCGCCGTCCTGCCCCAGTACGCGGATGTCCACCAGCGGCAGGGGCAGGCCGGTGAGGGTGCGCTGCGCCGCCTGATCGGCCGGGGCGCCATCCAGCGCCGCATCCGGCAGAAAGGCCACGGTGAGGATCGGGCAGGTCTCCGACATCCCGTAGCCGGTAAAGGCGTCGATGCCGCGCTCCTGGGCGGCCCTGGCCTGGGCCTGGGACATGGCCGAGCCGCCGATGATGAGCTTCCAGCGCGAGAGGTCGATCACCTTGGACAGCGGATGCACCAGCAGCATGTGCAGGATGGTGGGCACGCAGTGGGAGAAGGTCACCCCCTCGTCGCGCACCAGCTTGAGCAGGGTTTCGGGCACGTAGCGGCCCGGATACACCTGCTTGAGCCCCAGCATCGTCGCCACATAGGGCAGGCCCCAGGCGTGCACGTGGAACATCGGGGTGATGGGCATGTACACATCGCCCCGGTGCAGCCGGCCCTGGCGCGCGGCCCCGCCCAGCCCCGCCGCCACCGCCAGGGTGTGCAGCACCAGCTGCCGGTGGCTGAAATACACCCCCTTGGGCAGCCCGGTGGTGCCGGTGGTGTAGAAGGTGGTCGCCTTGGCGTTCTCGTCGAAATCCGGAAACTCGTAATCGGGCGAGGCGGCGGCCAGCAGCGCCTCGTATTCGCCCGCAAAATCCACCGGCGGCGGGGTATCGGCCGGCGCATCCTCGATCAGCACGAAGCGCCGCACCGTGGTGAGCCGCGGCGCAATCGCCGCAATGATCGAAAAGAACTCCGCATTCACCAGCACCACATCCGCCTGGGCGTGGTTGAGGGTGTAGAGGATCTGCTCCGGCGTGAGGCGCACATTCACCGTCTGCAGGATCGCCCCCATCATCGGCACCGCAAAGAAGCACTCCAGATAGCGGTGGCTGTCCCAGTCCATCATCGCCACCGTATCGCCGGCATCCACCCCCAGCCCCGCCAGCGCGCTGGCCAGCCGGCCAATGCGCTCGCGCAGCGTGCGGTAGCTGTGCCGCCGCCCGCCCATGTAGGTGATCTCCTGATCCGGCGCAGTGGCCAGCGGCGTGTGCAGAAGCTGCTTGATCAGCAGCGGATAGCCGTACGCGTCCGGCGTACGGTCGACGAGTTTGACCGGCATGGCGATTCTCCCAACGCTGTTATGGTTTTGTGACGCGGAGATTAACAGGGGCGGGGCTGGGTGGGGTGGGGGAGAAGCGGCTGGCCGGTGCCGCCCCCGCTAACCCTGCGCGGGCAACTTCCGTCGCCCACCGACCCCCGGCAGCCGCTCCGCGTCACCCGCCATGCCTTGAGCGACGGATTGCGGTGGCTCACCGACGTCGACCGACCTCTGCCCGATGTCCTGCAATCGCTGCACGACGTCGTGCACCTGCTGCAGGACATCCTGCGATGGTTGCCCGACATCCGGCAGTCATCGACCGACGTCGGGCAAGGATTCTCCGATGTCGGGCAATGGCTACCCGACATCGGGCAAAGGTCGCTCGACGTCGGGGAACGGTGGCTCGACGTCGGGCAAGCGTTGCTCGACATCCGGCAGCCTCAGACCGACGTCGAGCAAGGATTACCCGAGATCGGGCAACGATCGCCTGATGCCCGGCAATGGTTGCCCGATGTCGTGCAGCGGCTGCTCGATGTCGTGCAGCGGCTGCTCGACGTCCTGCAATGAGTGCACGACGTCGTGGAATGATTGCCGGAGAGGAGGAAGGGGGCGGCGGAAAATGGGGAAACGGCCCGAAAGCCGCGCTGAGCAAGGGTTTCGGCCGGGGCTGAGCCCGGCCCTGTAGGAGCGACTTCAGTCGCCCACCCCTTCACGCCTCGGCATTTGCGTTGCGCCAGCAGGGTGCCCCTTCCCGGCACGAGCAAACCCGTGGCCCAGCGCTCCGCTGATATCCTTCAGGCATTTCCCGCCAGACCAACAACCGACATCTCCATGACCGCCCAACTCGACCGCCTGCTTTTCACCCAAGGGGGCCTGTGCTTCTTCTGTCGCAGACTGCTGCCAAAGGCCGATGCCTCGGTGGAGCATCTGGTAGCCAGCGCAAACGGCGGCACCAATGACGAAGGCAACTGCGTGGCCTGCTGCAAGACGCTCAACCATCTGCTTGGCGCCAAATCGATCCGCGAGAAGATGCAGATCGTGCTCAATCAGCGGGGCAACTTCCAGTGCCCCGCAGTGCTGGCCCAGGCATCGTGCCCTGCACCAATAGCTTCTGCTTCCCCTGCAAACACAGTGACGCCCAAGCCCACTCCGCCGCAAGCGAGTGCCAGCACGACCCAATCTGCCTTCGATCTTGTGGTGGCAGACCTCAGGAAACGCGGTGCATCGCGGCCCCGGAAAGTGGCGACCCTATCCAGCACCATCAAGGCGCTGCTAAAGAGCCAGCAGCGCGCCCATTCGGATGGGGACGTGGATGCGGTGATCAAGGAACTGCAGAGGCGGGGGCAGTTGGTGGTGGAGGAGACGAAGGTGGCTTATAAGTTGGGGTGAGGGGGCGGCGGGTTGTCGGCCTTTGCCGACGTTCGCGGTCAACGGAAGGTATGGCAGCTATGAGACAGTCAGCTGTCGTCCAGCGTACTTCAACGTTGAACGACAGCTTGTCCGGCCTTCGGCCGGCAGGAGCCGACCCACAGCGGTCATTCGGGTCAGTCGTAGCCCAATGACGGCTTCCGACTCCACAACGGACACTTCCTCCGTGCCAATCTTATAGCCCAACGAGAGGCCAAGCAGTGCGAATCACTTCTTCCAACTCACCAGGGAATGCTCGCGCGTCGTCGGCAAGTTTGGCTCCAGTAGGAACATATCGCTCATAGCTAAAGCCATTCGGCAAAGTCTAGCGCGCGATACTCGGCGCGTGTGAAGGCGATGGTTTGCGGATATCCATCCAGCCCCACGACCATCACTGAATCCGTTGAGCGCCCATGCATGCAGACAAGCGTTGACGTGAAGTCTCGATCCGATACCACGGCTTCATGATAGGCATTGCGTTCGACGTTGTACGTATCTCCGCACGTATACGTATCCCGCTGTTGAATAGCAACATGGACTCGAGTGGCGGTCTTCCGGAGACGGTTGGATGTGGCCGCAGCGTATCGATCGCCACTGTAGTCGACTTCGTAAAGTGGTTGGCAACCGGTCGAGTCTGCGCTCACGTTGTATAGAATATTCGTGATCTGACCTTTGAGGATCCGGCTTGCGACGTGGCAATTATGCGTGTGAATGAATGCAGGCATCCCGGTCACAATTCGCGGCCCGTGAGGCCAGAAATGCAAGCGCCACTCCTCCGTCGCGGTACGCCCAAGAAGCACAACGTAGAAGCCGTGGGGATGGATCAGACAATTTGGGCTCTCCCTCATCAGCCAGGTCTTCACGGCACACTGAAGGGCTGCTAGCGGCTCTTCTCGAACGCGGCTCAATTCCAATGGGATACCTAGGTCAGCGAGCATACGGCGATCCGGATCTCATGGCCTGCACTGCTTCCTCCTCCAAGCTCGTAACAAGGGCACTTTCCTCAAACATTGCGCGAAGCGTTGCCGGCACCCCATCAGCACCCACTATGGCAACTTCGTGCGCCTCATCGCGTACCCAGTCAAACTCGTTAACAAAGGCGGGAAAATCCCGATGACTCCGCAGATAGCGGGACGCGTTGTCCTTCGGATCCTCGCGAGTAACAAGAATCTCGTCGGATGAGCCCTCGATGCGGAACGTTGACAGTCGCCTGCTGAGGAAAAGGCGGATCTCTACCAATCCGTAATTTTCCCGCACGGCGTCGATAAGTCTAAGAATGGTAGCTAGCACTTCTGTCTGGACGTACCGCGCGCACCAAGACTTACCGTCAAACGAGGATACTTTTCGATAGGTTGCATATTTGTCGCAAATAGCTTCGTGGCGAAAATCGAGGAGGATGACTTCTATGCGAATCCGGCGCCGGTTCTGGCGAGCTTGCTTCACTAGGATCGGAAGGATTTCTGCTCGGAAATGCCTACCTGTCCGCACGAAGATCTTGTAGTCAGGCGCCTTCTTTGCAATGTCCTCCAACGTCTGACCAATGTCTTTCGGCAGTAAAACGGAAGAGGCGGCTATGTCGTTCGGATCCTCAAAGAAACAGAGAAGATACAGGCCAGAGGCGAGCGCAAAGACTCCGCCTGCGACGACCGAAATGAAGAAACTGTTAACGGCATTCCAGACGGGAGTGTTTGGCGCATAAAAGGCAATCTCGAGGATGCCAACTAAGCCACATCCCAGAAGCAATACCGATAAGAGTAAGAAGCTTCGTCGCTGCGACGGCGAACTAAGGATACCGGAGAGGGACATTATTCTTCGAAGATTGGATGGATGATATAGGCTCGGCTGGCGAACGCGAAATGATGAGGCGGCTGGGTATGCAAGACAAGGATCAGACCAATGCTACTCGATTGGCGTGTGAAGTCGTACATCGAGATGTCGCGGCCTGACGGATTCCAGTGATCGGCCGCTTTGACTTACGAAGGTAGCGTTCGGGCGTCCGCGTGCCACCTTGGCGACCGTCGTGTCGTGGCCGATAGTACCCCCTCAGCATCCTTTCCGGTAGCGGTCCTTCGCGATGAGTTCAAGAATCTGACTCCGATCAACAGCAAGGAGCCAATCATGGAAATCCGCGAACATCCGCATCGGGACGCTTGGAACAAAGGGAAGCTGGTTGGCCAGAAGGCCCCGCTCAAACCCAAGGACATCTGGGCCATCCGTATTCATTTGCAGAACGCACACCAGGTGCGCGACCTCGCCATGTTCAACCTCGCGATCGACAGCAAGCTCCGAGGCTGTGACCTCGTCAGCCTGCGGGTGCGCGACGTGACGCATGGAAACCAGGTGCTCTCACGCGCCATGGTCGTACAGCGGAAGACACAGCGGCCAGTGCAGTTCGAACTGACCGAGCCTACGCGCACGGCGGTGGCTGCCTGGATCGAGAAGGCCGCCCTGAGGTCGGAAGATTTCCTCTTTCCGAGCCGTCTGCACGAGTCTCCGCATGTCTCCACCCGGCAGTACGCGAGGATCGTCGAGCACTGGGTGGTGGCGGCTGGACTGGATTCTTCCGCCTACGGTACGCACTCCATGCGGAGGACGAAGGCGACATTGATCTACAAACGCACGAAGAACCTGCGTGCCGTCCAGCTCCTGCTCGGCCACTCCAAACTTGAGTCGACGGTGCGGTATCTGGGCATCGAGGTCGATGACGCCTTGGAGATCTCCGAACAGATTGAGATCTGAACCCGGAACGGCTGCCCGCCAAGCACCTTTTGCCGGCGGGCGGCTGCTTACCGTGATGATACCGATAGGGTACTATCGGCCAGAAGCAGACACTTGGCTCCCCATCCGCCAAGCGGCCATTGCCCAATGACTGTTGTCTGGCATGTTGGAGTTGTTATACTGAATGCAAATATTTGAAGTGACTGAATGTCGTGGGATTAGAGCAACAATTCCGGCGTCAGCAATATCAATTTCTATACGGCCCCCATCGCCTGTGTAAAGACTGTTGGATCTAGCAATGATCAGCCTTTTCCTTGAATTAACGTTCCTAGTCGCGTTGCCCGGGCTTTATGCCTTGGGCGTTTCGTGGGCTTGCTGGTCAGAGGTAGCCAAGCCGTGGTTTTTTGCTTCCTCGTCCGCGGCATCGCTTTACGTCTTGTACTTCGTTGTTTTCAATTGCTGCGCTCCGCGTGGTGGCGGCTTTTTCCTAGAGGCGCCGCGTCAAGAGGCGCCATCGCATCAAGTTGCGCTTGTGTTTATTGGCCCCTACATCAAACCAATGCTTCTGTTTTCGGTACTAGCGGTCCCGCTACTGTGGCTACTTATCAAAGTATTTCGCAGCCAGCCATGAAAATCGGCCAATTGAAGTCCCTGGGGCACAACATCGCACACTCCTTGGCGAGTGGAATCGGCCTCATGATCGGCGTCTACGACACTGACGTATTTGCTGAAGCGTCATTCAATGAATCCGGCTTTCTTTCCGTGAATTTCATTAACGGCGAGGTTGGTGGTGGCGCAATGTCCGACTCATTGCGAGGCGCCGCACTCCGGTACAGCGAAGCACTTCCCGAGCTATGCGCCAAGCACGAATTGAACGTCGGCGAAATCATGGTGCTGGAAGCTCGCTACGGCACAGACCAAGTTTATGGTCGCCACTTCACCGTCACTGTTGAGGCGATAGATGGAAGACGGTCCGTTGATCGATACATTGGTGTGTCGGGCAAGCTTGCCAAGGACCGTAGAAGCTAGAGCTTATGCTTCCCAATAACCTGGGTAGGTCGGCAGTGCCGAACCTTACAAATCAACTCTACCGGCCTGACGGCTGTCGGGCTGTTTCCACATTGGGCCACAAATCACGATGCCGTCGTAGGAAGCACGGAGTATGTTGAAGCGAAGTAAGTACGACAAACTTTTTGCAGTGTTTGAAAGTCTGTGCGCGCAATTAGCGGCGGTGCCAGATGAAAATGCCCTCGGCCTAATCAGTAGTTGGGAGAAAGCTAAGGTTCAATACGCTCAATGGCTGTCTGATCCGCAGTCTGGAGTCATAAGATCCAAAGTGGCTGTCGGGTTGGAGCAGGGGCTGCGTGAAACACCACAGCGCCTTCAACGAATCGCGCCACAATGGAGAGGTAAAGCCGTTGTGGCATTGCAGACGGCAATTGAAAATGAATTCCCTGAGTTTGGTGCCAAACAACAAGACGCCCTTGCTAAGGTGTTGAGTCGCGGTTCTATCCGGGGTGAGTCTGAGTTTTATCTCATCCGGCACGAAGTTGAGTGTTTGGAGGGAACCTCGGGTTCCGAAGCATCATTGTCCAAATACTATGGCCTCCTTGAAGCCTATGAGTCGCGCTGACATTTGTGGCCCAACCCATCATTCCACCGGGCCTGCGCGAAAAGCCGCGCAGTCCCGTGAATTCAGACATTCCTGAACGTCTGCATTCCAAAGTGCTGAACGTTGCTTTCGGGTCGGAACTTGTTAGTCGGATGGGCAGTAGTCGGCCAGAAGCGGCCGGTCGTCATCTAATCCGGGTAGCAGCCGTCCGGGTGGAAATGTATGCTTCAGTTCTTCGTGCCACATGGATCGGATCACCCCTATGCCGACGCCTGATGCTTTGCCTGTTCTGTTATTTTTCCTTGCGAGTGGTTCCTGCTTCTAAACAGTTACTTACAGAACATGTTATCCGGCATCCCGATGTTATGCGGCAGAACTGTCGCCCTAAAACAAAGTTATGCGTCTGAGCTCAAGGAACAGTCGTGACAATTGAAACCATATTTTGGACTCAAATAGCGTCAATACTGGGCTTTCTAGTCACCCTATTTGTTCTGTATCGCATTTTGGTGGAGCAGAAAGAAGCGACGATTCAAACGCAAAAGGAAAACATCGCTTACCTGAAAGATCAACTCGCTGAAGCCAAGTCTCAATCGCCAGACATCCTTGCTCAGAAACTGGCTAACCGAGTTAAGCTTTTTGAAGATGAAGTGAAAAGGCTTGAAAGCGACAAGTCTTCCACGGAAGAGCAGATCAAAGCTAAGGAAGCAGAGCTGCATAACGCTCGCACCGAAGCAGAAAATCTTACTAAGCAAGTTCTCAGCGCTCGCGAGCTCTTGAGCGATTTTCAATGCCCGCACTGTGGCGCGCCACTAGCAGTCCGCGAGTATCACTCTGAGTTGGTCGAGTATCAAGGGCGAGAGATCGATGTTGAGCACGATCACTCTGCTTACGAATGTGGCTACTCTGTAGTAGATGGCAAACCAAATAGTCCTTGCAAAGGAAAACGCTCCCGTGGGGTCAGTGCCGTTGTATCCGCATAACCCTACAGTCAAGCGGACCGCCACAAGCTGCGCTTGTGGTTCCCTCCGCGCTTCGCGCTCCGGCGTCCGCTTACTTCCACGTTAGATATCAATATGGCAGCCCCTCGCCCCAAAGAAGACATACTCGTCCATTACGATGAAGAGGCTGGTGAGCTTGTGTTTTATACGGTTCCAACCAGTGCTACAGGTGGCTTGCGCGACAAATCTTTCGGCGGCATCCGCCCTTCTGTGAGCAAGTTGCAAGTGCTTGAGCCTACCGAGGCGCTTTACAGGGTGGGCGGTGCGGTGCTTGCGCTTCTGGACCTAAGCAGCATAAAGAAACTAGGTCTCACAACGGAATTCATGTCCCGTGCTAATGAAAATGATCTCTAACATCCCGGTCAAGGCGCAGCCTTCGGCTGCTGGGACGTCCCGCAAGCGGGCCGCCCCTTACCTAAAACGTTAGGCATCTTATGGCCACGCTCATCTGGCAAGCACCTATGCGCTACTTCTCGGCTGGCGATGAAGCTGCGTTTTTCTCGTGGTTACAGGCTATTTCCGGCGTCGTTTCGGTTCAGGGCTACGGCCGTGAGCTTCATATTCGCCTTCGTTCCAAGAGGCTCTCCGCGCAAAGCCTTCGAGAACTCCTTGCCCTTTATCAACGCTATCAGGGCAACATGAGCGAACTCGCCCAGTTCGTAAACCAATCAAATTCATCATGGTTTGCTGACCCAAATGCGTACTGGCATTCGCAGGTATTCGGGAGCACACATGCTGCCTAACATTCCGGTCAAGGCGCGGCCTTTGGCCGCTGGGACGTCCCGCAAGCGGGCCGTCCCTTACCTAAAACGTTGGGCCTTATGAACCCCACCGTCACCGAACTCAACGGTTCTGCCCCTTCGTGGTGGGCCGCACATCGCCTGCGCTACAACATCATTCTGTTGGTCGCTGCGCCGGTCTCCCTCGCCGCTCTGCTGGTGGTGTGGTGGTCATTCGAGTCTCGTCTGCCGTGCCTCGAAATTACAGGCTTCTCGCTCATCTTTGGCGGCGTCTTGTTTCTTGTCGGCCTTGGGCTGGCCAATCTCTGTTATTTCCTCGGTCCAATCTCCGAAAGAGTGTTGCGCCCTAAGAGCTTGGCAGTTTTTCGGCGCAGGATATTTGCTCTTGGTACTGGCTTCTCTCTAATCCTCATCTTTCTTCCAGTCATTGGTAATCTTATTGCGGCCGCGCTCGGCCCGACTGTCGGAGGTCATTGTGGGTAATCACCAGAGGCCCAACCTGGCAGTCGAGGGGACAGCCAAAAGCTACGCTTTTGGTTCCCTCCGCGCTTCGCGCTCCGGCAGCCCCTCACTTCTACGTTAGAAATTTTTCACATGGAGGACACGTGTACGACGCACATTCGCTTCAATCGATAACCGAACGAATAGCTTCAACTCTCCCCAGAACCGTAACTCTAGTGAAGAAGGAGCCAATTGTTGAGCTTGGTTATATGACTAGTCTGGACATGCGCCGCCCCACTCGCTATCAGACTGTACGTTTTACTGAGACACGCAACTCCAAGCTGATCGGGGTCTTGTTTTGTCACCCTAAGAGCCCATTGGGAAAAGCGGAGGTCGTGGATCACTTATCTCACTTTCATCATCGCTCTGGCGAAGCTGTCGACTTCTATTGTGTGGGCTACGGAGCGTATTGGCCTCCAGAGCACTATGCCGATCAAAAACCAGTCACGCGCATCGACGGTGTAGAATGGCTATTCAGCGAAATAGCATTCAACCGGGTAGTTGATGAGTTGGAGAACGAGACGTCTTGGGAGTACAGCGGCGAGACAGAGTTGATCTTGCTGACCGCCAGAAAAGACAACAACGGCGAGGCATTCCTGGATTACGGTTCCGCGATCGTCTGCAATCTTGAGGCTATGTCGCAAGCCAAAGCATTTACTTCAGTTCGTGCCTTCTTTACTGATGTTTTCCGGTTTGCAAAGAACAACTCAGACTCTGACCCCACATGGGGACTAAGCGACAACCGAGGAATTAAGCTGGGATCCTCTGCGCTTAAGGAAGCGGTCTTATCGTTGCTTCCTAAGACTCTGAGCGATGCATACCGTCGTGGAGAGCACTTTGCAGTCAAGAGCATTGCCGTCAATCCCTAACCTCTCGGTCAACACGGATCGCCTGCAAGCTGTGCTTGCAGGCGATCCGCGGCTTCGCCGCTCCGGCGGCCGGTTACCTCAAACGTTAGCCATAGTCATGAGCGATTCCCCCAACCCGTTTGCAAAATTCATCGACCTTGAAGGCGTCTGGTCAAAGTCAGAAACTCCGTCGTTAAAAGCGGTTTTCGATAACTTACGCAATTACCCAATACTTGCGCTGTTTGCTCTTATCGCAAAGGAAATTTCACTTCTTCAGCTCTCTTTGGCAATACAGATGCATTACGTTTTGCTAGTTTTCCTTATGTTTTTTAGTTTGGCGACATTTATTCAAACCGCACTACTGCTAACCGCTCTAGTGATGGGCTTTGTCATTGGCTTCTTGCCTAAACGAGGCTGGATTAAGAATGAGTACGTTCAAACTTTATTTGCAATGGTATTCGTGGGATTTTTCTTTTTTTCCTTTTGTCTGGCCATGGCTATTTCAACCGTCATTGATAAGGTGAAGTTAAATGGCTAACCCGTCAGTCGAAGGGACAGACCAACGGCTGCGCCGTTGGGTACCCTGCGCGCTGCGGCTGCCCCTCACTTTCAACGTTAGCCACCATGACCGAAGATGAACGTTGGGCGCATCTCGTCGCACTAGATAATGAACTGCTTAAAGGCGGCGTCATTCTTTATGAGTGGTGCACGTTCATCGTCCGAGACGCAGACACGGCATTCGCTTGCGGAGCGCACTTAGCCGCAATACTTACGGCGGTTTCTGGCATTGAAACATATCTTCGATCCGAGCATTCGAAGACCGGAAGGGAGCGCTTGGGGGTACTGATCAACAGCGCGGAAATTGATGCCGGACTGAAGGCAGACTTACACGCTCTTCAAAAATATCGAAACGAGTGGGTGCATGTTGATAGTCCTTGGGAAGACGAAGAACTCCTTGAGCATCCCGAGGCAATCGAAGGCGAGCTTGAGGAAATGGCGTTCTTTGCTGTGCGCGCATTGCGCAAAACAATCTATGAGAACCAGTGGGTCTAGCCGCAGATGGCTAACCACTCATTCCACCGGACCTGCGCGAAAAGCCGCTCAGGCCGGTGAACTCAAACGTTAGGCTTCAGATGACACGCTCCAACATTGTATTTGGCGGACTAGTTACGGCTTTGCTGCTCCTTGGCGCATGGCTGGGTTATCTCTTGGCCGGGTACGAGAAGCTTGCAACGTACAAGCTACTAAACATCATCGGGATCGTGTATGGCCTTCTAGGCATCGTGGTGCTGGCGGAGTTCGTAACCAAGAACGAACCAATCAAAGCCTTCATGGTTCATTGGGTGGCGGGCGTACTCCTGTGGGCACATACTATTATTCCGCTTGGCGCCCTCGCTGGTGCAGGCATCGGTCACTCATTGCCATCTGCGGCTGTTACTGCAAAGTTCTTTGTATCGTTCTTTTGCTACTCACTGCTTGTACTTGCCATCCTTGAAGCCGTCGTCTTTAATCCAAAGTTCAAGAGGCTCCAGGGGCTTGCTACGCGTAGTCAATCATTTGGCCTAATCTTGCTACTCTCTGGGGTGGTGGTACAGCTGATCGCGGCCCTGCAAGATTTCAATTCGTGATCGGAAGCCCGGGGCCAAAATGCAAGTGCAACACCGTGCCTTCGCGCCTCAGCCTAACTGGGTGTTCAACGTGGACGCCAACATGGGCCATCGCTTCGCGATTTTGATGGCCCATGTTGGTGCCCTTCGACCTCCGGCGCCAGTTAACTAGTTCGTTAGAAATCTCTTGGAACCCTTCTGATGGCGACAACAAAAAAGAGCAGTTGGCGAGACCTCAGCAGCGCACAAGCGGCAGTAATTGCAGCCGCACTAGCTGTCGTGCCAGCGCTAATTACTGGAATCACAACCAGTTATGTGACTTATCAGTCGTCAATAACGAAAGCAAAGGAAGAGGTTCTCGGAGAGCGTGACATACGCGAGCGACTCGCAACGCAACTCCCCATTCGGCCTGGGTACGCGAAGCATGTCTATCCCCAATACGGGATTGGTTTCATAGCTCCGACTGCTTGGATAAAAGACGATGCCCCAGTTCACTATGGAATTCCTGACATCGATATTGTTCAGCGCTACACGGACCAAAAAGCGGCCATCGGTGTCGAATTTAAGCTCACTCAGGTCCAAAGCAACTACGTGAATGACATCGTCGCAGAGGTTCGAAATCAGAAGGATGTGTGGGAAAAGAACGACCCCAAGATTACCGTCACCGACGCAACTCTAAATGGCCGAGAGGCGAAGTTATTTCACTACACGCATTCCACGGGAAAGCGGATAGGCGAGCGTAGAGTCTACTGGGTTCGACTTGTTCCAGAGATCAAATTGCAACTCCAAGGTTTCACCTACACGGATGAACCGGATAGGGAAGAGTTCTGGAAGGAGTTCGATAGGATTGTTGAGTCAACCGTTATCGATCAGGAACTCATCGATAAAAAGCGGAGAACGGCCATCCAATGAAAATCCATACATGTTCACGTTGTTCTCCGCCACGCCATCCATCAGCGATTTCTAACATTGCGCTCAACCGGACCTGCGCGAAAAGCCGCGCTGGCCGGTTAGCTTCACGTTGAGCGACAGCTTTCCTCAAAGCTAAAGGCTGCATTGGGTCGGCTCCTGCCGGCCGAAGGCCGGACAAGCTGTCGTTCAACGTTGAAGTACGCTGGACGACAGCTGACTGTCTCATAGCTGCCATACCTTCCGTTGACCGCGAACGTCGGCAAAGGCCGATATGCAGCCATTCACCTTAACTACCGTCTCTTGGCATGTGTTTTGCACATCAATATAACGCGCCAAATGTTAGCCTTCCTGCCACTTCTTGCCCATATGCCATAAGTCATAGAGTCATCCCGTTCTCCGAACTTGACCCACAACAGGGCGCCCCTCTCCCCCCGCCGCTATAGTCATCGCCGCATCCCCTCCCTGCGGTAGCATCCCCGGTGCAGCCGGGCGCGGGCCCGGGGTTTTGGGAGACAGCAAGATGGCAGTTCTGGCAGGCAGGCGGGCGCTGGTTACGGGTTCCACTTCGGGGATTGGCCTTGCGGTGGCGCGGGCGCTGGCCCAGGCGGGGGCGAAGGTGATGCTCAACGGCTCGCGGGTGGCGGCGGATGCGGAATCGACCCGCGCTGCGCTTGCCGCCGAGACGGGCGTGGAGATCGGTTACACGCCGGCCAACCTGGCCGACCCGGCTTCGGCGCGGGGGCTGGTGGAGGCGACCATCGCGGCCTTTGGTGGGGTGGACATCCTCATCAACAACGCGGGCATCCAGCACGTGGCGGCGGTGGATGCCTTCCCCGACGACACCTGGGATCAGCTCTTGGCGATCAATCTGTCGTCGGTGTTTCACACCACCAAGGCGGCGCTGCCGGGGATGAAGGCGCAGGGCTGGGGGCGGATCGTCAATATCGCGTCGGCCCACGGGCTGGTGGCCTCGCCGTTCAAGGCGCCCTACACGGCCAGCAAGCATGCGGTGGTGGGTTTCAGCAAGGCGGTGGCGCTGGAGGTGGCGGAGCAGGGCATCACCTGCAACGCACTGTGCCCGGGTTATGTGCGCACGCCGCTGGTCGAGAAGCAGGTGGTGGATCAGGCCAAGGTGCACAACCTGCCGGAGGAGCGGGTGATCCGCGAGGTGATCCTCGCCGCCCAGCCCACCAAACAGTTTGTCGAGGCCGAGGAAGTGGCGGCCTATGCGGTGTTTTTGTGCTCGGATGCGGCCAAGTCGGTCACCGGGTCGGCGCCGCTGATTGATGGCGGGTGGACCGCGCGCTAGGTGGTTGTGTAGGTCGGGCTTCAGTCCGACCCCCCTCCGCCCACCGCAGGCCGGATTGCCGCCTGTCGTTTCCCGTGCTCTGTGTGGGGAATGTCGGACTGAAGTCCGACCTACAGGGATGTCGCGGTGTGTTATTGCCGGGTACAAACCCGGCCTGTGGAAGGTGGAGTGGGCATGGAAGAGTTCATCGGCGGTCTGTGGCACAAGTTCATCACCCGGGCGGCAACGCGCAGTTATCCGGCGGCGGCCGTGCGGCTGGAGGACATCGAGCGCACCGCCGGCATCCTCTTCCGGGCGCTGGGGGGCGATGCCGGCCTGCGCGTGGCGCCGGCGGCCGAGATCGAGCACGGCGCCCGGCGCAGCTGGCTGCAGCGCATCGCCCACGTAGGTGAGAAGGCCGCCCACGCCGCGCGGGATGCCGAAACCCTGCGCCTGCCGGCGAGCATCGAGTTCTTTCCCGAGCGCAGCCTCAACCGCGATCTTTACCTGTGGCTGATCGCCCAGGGCGCGGCGCTGCCCGATGGCGGCCTGGACGCCGACGGCTGGATCGCCGCCAACCAGGCCGCCAGCCGCGCCACGCTGGATGCCTTCCCTGGTTTTGCAACGCGTTACCGCCGGCTGGTGGAGGCGGTGATCGCCGAGCGGCCCGATCCGGCCAAACTGCCGGCCGATGAAGCCGCCGCCGAGCGGGCGATCCGCGCGGCGCTGCAGGAGCCCGGCAGCGTGGCCAGCCTGCCAGCGGCCAAGCGCCCGCCCACGCCGGTGGCCCTGTGGCTCTACCCGGCGCCGGTGGCCATCGACCGCCGCGAGCAATCCAATCCGCCCACCCCGGCGGACCATCGCGAAGGCGGCAGCAAGGCGGCCGATGCCACCGACCGCCGCCGTCAGGCCCAGCGCGAGGACATGCCCGACGGCAAGAATGGCCTGATCCTGCCCTTCCGGGCCGAGAGCCTGCTGTCGTTTGCCGAGTTCGTGAAGGTGAACCGCGGCCACGACGCCGACGCCGACGACAACCCCGCCCGCGCCGCCGCCGAGATGGACAAGATCTCCGTGGCCCAGGACGGCACCGACACCGCATCCAAGGTGCGCTTCGACCTGGACCTGCCCTCCGCGGCGCAGGACGACGTGCCGCTCAAAACCGGCATCCTGCTGCCCGAGTGGGACTGGAAGAAGCAGCAGTTGAAGCGCGACGTGTGCAGCCTGACCGTGCTCGACCCGCGCGACGCCCAGCCCTGCGCGCTGCCCTCGCACCTGCTGCGCCCGGCGCGGCGCCTGCGCCACCAGTTCGAGGCCCTCACCCCCGCCCGCCGCTGGCTGAAGAACCAGCCGGACGGGCCGGAGCTCGACATCGACGCCGTGGTGCGCGCCTTCGCCGATCGTAAAACCGGCCACGTTACCGGCGACACCGGCGGCTACCTGTCGTGCGAGCGCCGGGAGCGCGATCTGTGCTGCCTGGTGCTGGCCGATCTGTCGCTGTCCACCGACACCTGGGTGAGCGACGAGCAGCGGGTGATCGACGTGATCCGCGACAGCCTGTGGCTGTTCTCCGAGGCGCTGGGCGCCACCGGCGATCCGTTTGGCCTGTACGGTTTCTCGTCAAGAAAGCGCGACCACATCCGCTTTCACCGCATCAAGGATTTCGACGAACCCGCCGACGACCGCATCCGCGGCCGCATCGGCGCCCTCAAGCCGGGTTTCTACACCCGCATCGGCGCGGCGATCCGCTACGCCACCCAGATCCTCTCCAAACGCCCCGAAGCCCTGCGCCTGCTGCTGATCCTCTCCGACGGCAAGCCCAACGACGTGGATCACTACGAAGGCCGCTACGGCATCGAAGACACCCGGGTGAGCCTCAACGCGGCGCGCCAGGAAGGCGTGCGCCCCTTCTGCGTGACCATCGACAAGGAAGGGCAGGGTTATCTGCCGCACCTGTTCGGCCCAGCGGGCTACACCATCCTCCGCAACCCGGCCGAGCTCCCCGCCCGCCTGCCCCTGCTCTACGCCCAGCTCACCGGCGGCTGATTCTCCGCACCTGTAGGTCGGACTGAAGTCCGACCTACAGAGGATGAGCCGGCCCTGCAGCAAACTGAGGAAGTCGCCCAGGCGCACGCCAAACTGCACCACAAGCACGCCCGCGTCGGAGTACCTGTAGGTCGGACTTTAGTCCGACAAGCCCGGTGCGCAGCGCTTGGGCCTCAGCGCTCGAAGGCGGTGGTGACGATGGCGGTGTAGGCGTCGTTGGTGAGGTACGCGGGGGTGTAGGTCACGCCTTGCTGGGCCAGCGCCTGCACGAAGGCGCGCAGGTGGTTGCGCGAGCCCTTGAGGAGATTGGCGTAGACCTGCCGGATGTCCTGGTTGTCGATGGTGGGCAGGGCGTTTTCCAGGTCGAGGATATCGATCTCCTCGATCGCGGCACCTACCCGCAGGGCGTTGATCAGCGACGTGCTGCCCTGCGCCGTGAGGTCGTGGTAGAGCTGTTGCAGCACCGGCGCGACGAACAGCCCTTCGCCGAGATTGGCGGCGGGGTCCGGCAGGCTGTAGCGGACCAGCAGCAGCCGAACGGCTTCGGTGTGGGTGGCCTCGCTCTGGGCGATGTTGCCGAAGATGGGCGTCTGGCTGCCCCACAGGGTGTTGAGGCGGGCATACACGTCGTGGGCCAGCTTCTCTTCCTCGCGCATGTAAGTGAGCGAGGCGCTCTCGGCGGTACTGAGACTTTCGAGGGGCAGCGCCGCCAGCGTGGTGCCGAGGGCGCTGCTGACGAAGCTCGAAGTGCCGTCGGCATTGACGACGAAGGGGGGCCCGCTTTGTTGGGTGCCGCCACCGCTCCCGCCGCAGGCGGCAAGGAGGCAGGCGGCGAAGAGGGTCGAGGCGATCCTGAGGCGATGGGTTTTCATGGCGGTCGGTGGTGTGAGAGGCAGGAGGTGGAGCGGATCAGCGTCCGCCGCGCGGGCCCATGCCCTGCCCGCCGGCACGGCGATTGGCGCCGCCACCCTGGGCGGGCGGGGTGTCGGGCAGCTGGACGCCGCGTTCGCGGGCGCGGGCCTGCATGGCGTCATGGTGCTGCTGGCGATAGGCGTTGCGATCGGCCTCGGTGGCCTGGTTGCGCAGGGTGGCGCGGTGTTCGGCGCGTTCCTGCGGGGTCATGAGCTGGCTGCCGTAGGTGGTGTCGGCGGCGCCGGCAGGGGCGGCTAGCGCGAGGCAACACAGGGCGGCAAGCGACAGGATGTGGCGCGATGTCATGGCAGTCTCCGGATCAACGGGAAGGGGCCGCCCGGAGACTGGCCGAAGGGGAGACGGTCGTGTGACCGGGCGGCGGTGGACCGGCGGGTTGGCCGGTCACTTCCAATATAGCGCCGGTTTATTAGTGTTTTCTAATGTGCGTCGATATGCCGCATGGCGACCGGCCCGACCCGCACGCCGGTGCGCCTGTAGGTCGGACTTCAGTCCGACATGCGCCGGCTTGTCGTGGCTGTGATGTCGGACTGAAGTCCGACCTACCGGAGAGAAGCTGGGCCTGCAGTAGACCGAAGATGGCGCTCCAGCGTGCGCCAGACCGCACCGCTAGCCCGCCAGCGTCGGAGTACCTGTAGGTCGGACTTCAGTCCGACAAACCCGGCTTGTCGTGGCTGTGATGTCGGACTGAAGTCCGACCTACAGAAGAGGAGTTGGCCCTGCAGTAGACCGACGATGGCGCTCCGGCGTGCGCCAGACCGCTCCGCTAGCCCACCCGCGTCGGAGTACCTGTAGGTCGGACTTCAGTCCGACAAACCCTGCTTGTCGTGGCTGTGATGTCGGACTGAAGTCCGACCTACAGAAGGCCTACGGGGGGCCGAGGAAGGCGGGGCGATGTTCGGCGAACTGGGCTGCCAGCCATTCGGCCACTGCGGCTACCCGCGGTTGCTGCTTTGCGTCCGGGTGGATCAGCAGCCACAGCTCCCGTGTCACCACGGGTTCCGGGCCGCTCTGGCGGGTGAGGTTGGGGTTCGCGTCGGCGATGAAGCAGGGCAGCACGGCTTGCCCGATGCCGGCGGCCACTGCGCGGGTGAGGGTTTCCACGCCGTTGCTGCGCAGGCGCACCCGGCTGTCGGCCAGCCGGGGGGCGAGCCAGCGCATCTCGGGGGTGTGGGCAAGGTCTTCGTCGTAGCACACCCAGGCGTCGGGCGGCTCGCCCGCGGCAGGGGCATAGACTGCAAAGCCCACGTCGGCGAGCTTGCGGATCACGAAATCGCCTGTCTCCGGCCGGGCCAGGCGGATGGCGATGTCGGCTTCGCGGCGGGCCACGTTGAGGTTGTCATTGCTGCCCACCAGCGCCACGTCGAGCCCCGGGTGGCGGGCGTAGAGGTCGGGCAGGCGCGGCACCAGCCATTCGGCGATGATTGCCCCTACCGAGGTAATGCGCACGCTGCCGTGGATGCCGGGCCGGCCGGCGTCGGCGATGCGGGTGAGCCCGGCCACGTCTTCCTCGATGCGGGTGGCCCGCTCCAGCACCCGGGCGCCGGTGGTGGTGGGCTGCCAGCGGCCGTCGCTGCGCTCGAAGAGCGGCGTGCCGAGGGCGTCTTCCAGCGCCCTCAGGCGGCGGGCGACGGTGGTCTGGTCCACCTTCAGGCGCCGGGCGGCGCCAGCCAGGGTGCCTTCGCGGCCGATCACCACGAGAAAGCGCAGGTCGTCCCAGTTCATGGGCGGGGCTCCGGGTTGGGTGCTGCAATTTTGCAGGAGCGGCCGGCAATCGTGTGCATTTACGCAGGATGTCGCCGGGCCTAATCTGCATCCATCCCAACTCACACAAGGAGACACGCCATGACCGAAGCCTTCACCCTGCGCCAGCTGATGGGCAAACCCGCCACGCCGGCGCCCCTGTCCCAATCGGTGCTCATCATCGTCGATGCCCAGAACACCTACCTGGGCGGCCTGATGAAGCTCGATGGCATCGAGGCGGCGCTGGATGAATGCGCCACGCTGCTGGCTCGGGCGCGGGCGGTGGGTGCGCCGGTGATCCACATCCAGCACGATGCCGGCCCGGGATCGCCCTTCGACGTGAATGGCGAGAGCGGCGCCATCGCCAGCCAGGTGGCGCCGGTGGCGGGCGAGGGCCGGGTGGTGAAGCGCCACGCCAACGGCTTCATCGGCACCGATCTGGAGGCGCAGCTCACGGCGCTGGGCGACAAGCGTCAGCTGGTGATCTGCGGCTTCATGACCCACAACTGTGTCAATTCCACCGCCCGCGGCGCGGTGAACCTGGGCTGGCCGGTGTGCGTGCCGGCTGCGGCCACCGCGACCCGCGCGCTGCCGTCGCCGGAGGGTGGCGTGGTGCCGGCGGCCGAGATCCAGCGCGGCAACCTGGCCGGGCTGTCGGATGCGTTCGCGCTGGTGGTGGCGAACGGCGCGGCGATTGCCGATGCCTGAGCCGGCTGACCGACTGCATCGGCAAGCCGAAGCGGGTGTTGATCGTTAAGACGCGCTCGCGGCAAAGGGCGTTTCCCCGCGTACCGGGAAACGCCCTTTTGCCCATGTGCTAGTTGCTAATCGTCGTGCCACCTCCCTTTGGCCTTGATGGTGGCCCGCACGACCTTTCCGAACGCCCGATCCTTCTTGCGCTTTTCGGGGTGGGACATGCCGTGAAACTCGGATTCCCGCCTGAGCTTCTGGTAGCTCTGAAGATGTGCCGGGTCCAGCGCCCCCTGGGCGATGGCAGCCTGAATGGCGCAGCCCGGCTCGCGGGTGTGGGTGCAGTTGGCGAAGCGGCAGCGCGATGCATAGGCCTCGACATCGGAAAAACTGGCGTCGAGGCCTTCGCTGACATCGAGCATGCCCAGTTCGCGCATGCCCGGCATGTCGATCAACAGCCCGCCGTTTTCAAGCGCGATGAGCTGGCGCCGGGTGGTCGTGTGTCGGCCCTCGCCGGTGTGGCTCACCACGCCGGTCGCCAGATCGGATTTGCCGATCAGGCCATTGACGAGGGTCGTCTTGCCAACGCCGGACGAGCCGAGCAGGCAGTAGGTCTTTCCGGGCTGGATCAACTCGTGCACCGTTTCAACGCCCCGACCGCTGACGTTGCTGATGGGGATGACGCGGGCGTTGATGCCGGCATGGCGAATGCTCGCCAGCAGGTCTTCCAGCGCCTCGGGGCTGATCAGGTCGGTCTTGGTCAGCAGGATGACCGGCTCGATATGCCCGTCGCGCGTCATGACGAGATAGCGCTCGAGTCGTCGCACATTGAAATCGAAGTGGCACGACTGGACGATGAAGGCCACATCGATGTTGGCGGCGATCATCTGGAACTCAGCGTTGCCACCGGGGCGGCGGCGTCTCAGAAACGACGTGCGCGGCTGGATGTCGAGGATGCTCGCATGGGCGCCGGCGTCGTGATAGCTCACGCGAACCCAGTCGCCGACGCAGGGAAGCGCCACCGGGGAATCGGCGGAATGGACGGCCCGGCCGGTGAGCCTTGCGGGCACTTCACGCTCCGCATTCCGGACGATGTACTGGTCGCGATCGACGGCCGTGATCCTGGCGATGGCTTGGCCTGAATGAGACGTGGGGAATGAATTGGCGGGCGCGTGAGAATGCGCCTGCTTCGGTCTGGAAGTGGTCATGTTGGAAAACCATGGGCAGTAATCTGAACGAACAGAAACGGCAGGCCACCAGCGGGCGGCACGCCAAACGTTTTTGATCGCGATAACCTGAATGCACCTGCCGGAGCAGGGATCGGGTTATCGGATTACTGCAAGCTCCAACATCCAAACCTCGAAAAGTGACGCGAGCCGGATCTGGCTGCGCAAATCGATGTTAGCCACGGGGGCTGGGGAAATCAAGAAACCTGACACCCGGCTGGCTGGTGCCAGCCGGGCCGGTCAGGCCGTTGCCTCCGCCGTCCGCCGGCGGGCCAGATAGGTGGGGCCGAGCTGGGTGGCGAGGGATTCGGCGCGCATCCAGATCTCGGGGTGCGGGCGGAAGCTGTCGCGCAGCTGCTTCCACAGGGGCGAGGCCTTGTGGAGGAGTTCGTGGAGCAGGGTGTCGAGCAGATCCAGCGCGTCGTCGTCCGACAGGCGGGCGAGGTAGCGCGGGTTGAGGCGCAGGGTGTCGGAGTGCCAGCGGTACTGGCCGAGCACCCGGCCCGCGGGTGACAGGCGGCGGGTGCACAGGCGCCGGGGGATGCCCAGGTCAGGCAGGTGCTCGCGCACCAGATCGAGGGCCAGGTCGATGTCGCGTTGGGTCATGACGGCGTGGCTCCGGCCCGATCAGACGCCCCAGGTGACCGGCACCTTGTCTTTCAGGGAGCGTTCGAGCAGCTCGAGGAGCGGCACCGCGCGCTGGAAGAAGCTCACCACGCCGCCGGGCGTCTTGGGCTCGTCGTCCTTGTCGGCGTCGTCGGGCTGTTCGGCCTTCTTCGCCTTGTCGGCTTCGATGGCGGCCTTGAGGGTGGCGATGGCGGCGGGGAGCTGTTCGACGGTGAAGATGCCCTTCGGGTCGGCCGGGTCTTTTTCGAGCACGGTGAGCATTTCCTTGCCGTTCTTCTCGAACATGATCACGTCGCCGCTGGCGGGGGATTTGAAGATGATCAGCATGACGGGCCTTCCTTGCAGTGGAATGGTGCCATTGTAGCGCCTGGGAAAACCCGGACGCGCATCGGTCGTGCCCGGTGCTATCGTTCTGCTCCGAAATTCCTCCAGACCACGATCGTGGAAAAAGGCAGAACCCTCGCCGGCATCGGCTTTGGCCTCGGTGCGTATGGCATCTGGGGTTTCTTTCCGCTGTTCTTCCGCCAGCTGGGCCACGTGAGCCCGGCCGACGTGCTGTGCAACCGCGCCCTGTGGGCGTGCCTGTTCGTGAGCCTGATCATCACCGCCAACCGGGGCTGGAGCCGGCTCGGCGCGGCGGCTCGCCACCCCGGCGCGGTGCCGCGGCTGGCGCTGGCGGCGCTGCTGGTGGGCTCCAACTGGCTGGGCTTTCTGTGGGCGGTGGACCAGCGCCTGGTGATCGCCGCGAGCCTGGGTTATTTCCTCACCCCGCTGGTCAATGTGATGCTGGGCATGCTGGTGCTCAAGGAGCGCCTCAACCCCAAGGAGTGGCTGGCCGTGGGGCTGGCGGTGGCGGCGGTGGGCAACGAGTTCGCCGCGCTGGGCAGCCTGCCGTGGGTGTCGCTGTTTCTGGGCGGCACCTTCGGGCTGTACGGGCTGGTGCGAAAGCAGGTGCCGGTGGATGCGATCTCCGGCCTGTGGCTCGAAACCCTCACCATGCTGCCGCTGGTGGGGCTGTACGCCCTGTGGCAGGGCGCCCACGGGCATGGGGTGGTCACCGGCCACGACGGCACCACGCTGTTCCTGCTGGCGATGTCGGGGGTGCTGACGGCGCTGCCGCTGATGCTGTTTGCGGCCGCCACCCAGCGCCTCAACCTCGCCACGGTGGGCATGCTGATGTACATCAACCCGACGATGCAGCTGGTCACCGCGGTGTGGCTGTTCGCCGAGGATCTGCCTCCGGCCCGGCTCGCCACCTTCGCGCTGATCTGGATCGGGCTGGTGTTCTATAGCTGGAGCGGCTGGCAGAAGTATCGGGCGGCGGGTCAGGCGGCTTCGGACGCGGGCGGCGGAAGCAGCCGGTAGTCCGGATCGCCCCAGGCCTGATAGGCGGCCCAGGTGGTGAGGGCCGGCGCGGTCCGGAAGGTCGCCTGCCGGGCGGCGGCCACTGCATCCTCGAAGCGCTGGCCCTCCGCCAGGGCGGCGAAGAAGGTTTCGGAAAACTCGGCCGCGCCATCGTCGTCCACCGCCCAGCCAGGGGCGACCACGGCCTGCACCCCGGCCTTCAGGAGCGCCAGCACCATGTCTTCCGGTGGGCCGTCGTCGCTCCCAGGAATCGCGCGACCCGCGTGGCACCCGTTGAGAAAGACCAGCTCCGGCATCGCGCGCATCTGCTGCAACTCCAGCGCGGTGAGGAACACCCCGTCGCTGAGCACGAAGCCGCTCACCCGACGCCCGTCGGGCAGGAGGTGCCGATGAACCGCGTTGCCGCTGATGAGCAGGACGCGGTAATCCCGGCCAAACAGCCGGCTCATCACCGTGGAGGCATTCTCTTCGGAGCCCACGCTCACCTCCAGACCGGCGGCGGTCAGCGATCGGGCCACCCCGGCCAGTTCCTGCTCCACACCCGGCAGGATGGGCTGGCCGTCTTCGTGGATGGGGAAGGTGCCGGCGGTCAGGGGGTTGCCGATCAGCAGCGCCCGGGCGCTGAGCGTGCGGCGTGGCTGCGGCGCGCGCAGGCCGTCCAGGCGACGCAGCACGTTGCGAGGGCCGAGGTAGGCGAAGGGGTCGTCCGGGCGGTGGAAGATCAGCTCCCACGGCAGCGCGGCGGAGCCGGGGCCGAGGGCGAGGCGGTAGCGGGCGGGGGCGCCCAGGGCGATGAACTCCCGGGGCAGCAGCAGCTGGCGGAGCGCCTGCGCGGCGTCGGGGTGCAGGTGGATGCCGACGAGGAGTTCGTCTACCAGCTTGTCCACCAACGTCTGCTGGAAGTGCACGGTGGCCTCGATGCGCTCGCCCTCGATCAGCAGGATGAACTGCAGCCCGCCCTCGCCCCGCTGGCGGATGGTGAGTTCCCAGGTGGCGGTGGGGGCTGCCGCCGCCTCTTCCGACTCTTCCACCTCCTCTGCTTCAGCCCCTTCGGCGGGCGCGGCGCTCAGCGAGATGGCTGCGGCGATGCGCCGGGCGGTGTCGATGATGGCGGCCGGGCGCTCGGCCTCTGACACGCTGGCCAGCCACCGGACGTAGCCGCTGTCATCGGTGTTCGCTGCCCAGCTTTCGAGAAGCGTGGCGGGCTCCTTGATCGGATCGACGAGTACCGGGAACAGGCGTTTGCCCAGCTGCCTCGCCCGCTCGATCTCGGCCAGCGGATTCTGCCGGCCGGCGGTGAGCGTGCCCGCCACGGCCACCAGCGCGTCGGCCTCGTCGAGCATCGCGGTGAGCCTCTCCTGCCAGTTGTCGCCGGCCTTGAGGTCCATGTCCCAGGCCACGTCGATGCCCTCGGCCTGCAGGGCCCGGGCGAGGGGGGCGGCGTACTGGCGGTATTCGTGGACGTAGGAGATGAACACCCGGGGCCTGTGTTGCGGCGGGACGGGGTCTTCGGCGAGGGCTTCCGGCTCGGGTGCCGGCGGGCGGCGGACGGGCGGGCGGAGCTTGGGGAGGGCGGCGTAGACGGGGCTGTCCACGGCAGGGTTGGCCATGGCTTCCTTGAGCCAGTGGGTGATTTCGGCCTGCAGGCGGTCGGCCTCTCGCTTGTCGATGCTGGCGCCGCCGTGCTTGTAGCGCAGGATGCGCAGCGAGGCGAGTTCCGGCGGGATGCGGTACCCCTCCTCGGCAAGGAGCAGGGTGCGGCCCGGCCGCAGTCCGTGGCGCAGGCCGAGCTGGATCAGCACGTCGGGCAGGCCGAGGGAGAGGTCGACGATGGCGAGAGGGGCGCGCAGGATAAGGTCGAGCGCGTCGCTGGGCAGGTCGGCGGGGGTGATGTCCGGCCGGACGCATTCGAAGCCGACGGCCGTCACCGCGGCGGCAATCACCGCGTAAGACTGGTCCAGATCAAGGCTGCGGCCGGTGACGGGGTCGGTCTTGAGGCCGGTGCCCTGGATCACCGGGCAGACGGAGGTGAGGTCGCCCGGCGCCGTGGCGTAGGGTGGTGTCGGATCGGACATCTCCCCGTCGGCTGCGAGTGACGGCGGGGCCGCCATGCTTGTCGGGGGCTCAGCCAACGCCCCATGGATCGGATTGTGGCCGACAGGGGGCTGCGACGCCTCGGTGGCGGTGAGCTGCGTGCCCAGGGCGGCTTTGCCCCAGCTTTCCGGATTCTCCGAGGCTGAATACCGGATCACGCTGCCGAACAACGCAGGCGGCTGCCACGCGGACGCCTGCGCTTCGGCGATGAGCGACACCTTGTGGGCCCCCAGCGCGAAGCTGACGCCCGTCAGATAGCGCACCGCGACATCTCCGGTGCTCAGGTCGCAGATCACCACTTCTGCGCTCAGGATGCTGCGGAGCAGCTCGGGCCATTGCTCGTTGGCGCTGAAGACGAGGGCGAGGAGATCGGTGCGGTGGCAGTCAAGGCCAGCCTCGGCGGCCGCCTCGCGGACCACCCGATAGGCGGCATCCAGGTCCACGACGTGGCCGTTGTCGGGGTCGGTCCAGGTGCCCACGGGCTGGATCACCAGACACGTCCGCCGTGGTTTGCCGCTGGACTCCTGACCGCCCGCCGTTGCCCCGGCGGCCCGGTAATCCGCCAGCACCGCGCCCGGCGCCTTCAGCACGATGTCGCCCACCCGGATTTCGTCGCTCCCCAGCGCGCCGAGCAGGCGCTCGGCTTCGGCGTCGTTGCCGCTGGCCAGGGCGTCGAGGCCGCGGGCGTAGGCGAGGAGTTCGGGCTGGCCGGCGAGGGGGAGTTCGATGGCGGCGGCGAGGCCGCCCAGGCGCAGGGCCACGGTGCTGCCGTCGGCGTGGGTCTGGCGCAGGGCGTCGGCGAAGGCGTGGGCGGCGCTGGCGGGTTCGAGGAAGGCCAGGGCGACCCAGCGCTGGATGTCCAGAAACTCGGCCAGCTGCGGGTCGGCGGCGCGGCTGGCCTGGTGCTCGCGGGCTTCCACGTAGCGCCACAGCAGTTCGGCGATGCGCCGGATGCGCGGGCGCGGGTCGTGGCGGTAGAGGGAGCGCAGCATCACCAGGCAGTGCCAGCGCACCTGGGCGTCGATGCGGTAGTAGCCGCCGCCCAGGGCGGTGGCGAGAGGCGAGAACAGCACGTCGGCTTCGAGGCTGGGGTCGGGCCCGTGGGCGGCGAGGAAGTTCACCCGGATCAGGTTGAGGAGATCCGGCCGCAGGGTTTCGGGCACCGCGGCGTGCATGAGCAGCAGCAGCGGGTCGCGGCCGTAGTCGGCGGCGTACTGCTCCAGCGCCGCGTAGGCTTCGTGGACTTCCAGCGGGCGTTGGCCGAGGGCGGCGGGATAGGGCATGGCGGTCTATTTGTTGCCGCGCAGGATGTCGATGGCGCGCAGCAGGTGCGGGGCATCCACCGGCAGCATGGGCACCGGGCCGTCGGCGATGAGGCTGGCGGTGGTGCCGGCCCAGCGCCGCCGGGGCATGGGGTTGAGCCACACGGCGGCGGGGAAGAGGCGCCGGGCTTCGTCGAGGAAATCGGCCGTCTGCAGGGCGCGGCGGCGGTTGAGGGCGCCGCGGGCGCTGCCGGCGTCGCTCACCACCAGCAGCGCGGCACCGGCG
>NZ_BSPX01000047.1:0-35546 GCF_030161255.1 Zoogloea oryzae | reverse complement strand
ATCCCGGCGATGGCACGGTGAGCCGATTCTTCCTGCGCTGCCGCGGCAGCGCAGGAAGAATCAAGACCGCCTCGAACACAAAATTACTGACACTCCCGGCGTGTCATTCACCGATGAGCGGCCGGGACTGACGGATGAGTGAATTTCACTCGTGCATGGGTCTCGGGCAGTCATCGATGAGTGATTTTTGCTCATGCATGAGTTCGCGCGACCCATCGATGAGCGAAATTCATCCATCGATGGGTGATGGGCGCTCATCGCGGGCCGGCACGGAGGGGGCGGGGCTTACATCCCCAGGTAGGCGGCGCGGACCTGTTCGTCCTCGATCAGCTCGCGGCCGGTGCCGGTGAGGGTGACCGAGCCGGTCTCCAGCACGTAGCCACGGTCGGCCAGCGCCAGCGCGGAGAAGGCGTTCTGCTCGGCGAGGATGATGGACATGCCCTGGGCCTTGAGGGCCTTCACCACGTTGAAGACTTCCTCCACCAGCAGCGGGGCGAGGCCCATCGACGGCTCGTCCAGAAGCAGCAGCTTTGGCCGGCCCATCAGCGCGCGGCCGATGGCGAGCATCTGCTGCTGGCCGCCGGATAGCGTGCCGGCGGGGAGCTTCCGCTTCTCCTTGAGGATCGGGAACATGGTGTAGATCTTCTCCAGATCGCCTTCCACCTGGGCCTTGGGCTGGGTGTAGGCGCCCAGGCGCAGGTTGTCCTCGATGGACAGCGGGCCGAATACCTGACGGCCTTCCGGGCTCTGGCAGATGCCCCGGCGCATGCGCTGGTCTGCGCGCAGCTTCGAGATGTCCTCGCCGTCGAAGAGGATGCGCCCGCTCATGGGCTGCACGCCGGACAGGCTGCGCAGGAAGGTGGTCTTGCCGGCGCCGTTGGCGCCGACCAGCGCGACGGTCTCGCCGCGACGCACCTCGATGGAGATGCCCTTCAGCGCCTTGATGCGGCCGTAGCTGCTTTCGAGATTGGCCACCGACAGCAGCACGTCGGGCTGACTGGCGGCGGATTGCAGCTCGCCGGCGCTGCTGGCACCCAGTCCCACCGATACCGGCGCGAGGCTCGCCACCTTGTGGAACAGCTCGCGGAATTCGGCCCGGGCGGCGCTGCCGAACACCGGGTCGTCGTTGTCGAGGAAGGCGGCGTCGATCTCGGCCCAGTCGGCGGGGGTGAGCACCTCGCTGGCGAGGCCGTAGATGTCGCGCTCCTCGCTCTTGATGTGGGCCTTCTGGTCGTTGAGGTAGAGCCGGAAGGCTTCGGTCAGGCCGCCGATGGTGCTGCGGCCGGCGACGGTGTCGGCCAGCTGGCGGCGCAGGGCGGCGAGGTTCTGGGGGCCGTTGCGGTGCTCGGCCTGCAGGCGGTCGAGGAGCGGGGCGGCGGCGTCGGCGCGCTGGCGCAGCACGCGGAACAGGTGCTCGTCCTCCTTGCGGTGGTGGCAGCCGTCCATGAAGTGTTCGAAGTAGTCGAGCACCGAGGTGAGGAAGGCTTCCTCCACCTTGCGGTCGCGCTCCATCTCGGCGATGACCTGCTCGACGGTGATGGCGATGCGCCACAGGTTGCGGTGCTCGTCCTTGATGATGCTGAGGGCTTCCATTGCGGGTTCCTCGAATTACGCGTGGGCGCCCAGATAGGCGGCGATCACGTCCGGGTTGCGGCGCACTTCCTCGCCGGTGCCTTCGGCGAGCTTCTTGCCGTAGTCGAGCACCAGGATGCGGTCGGAGAGGTTCATCACCATCTTCATGTCGTGCTCGACGAGCACCACGGTGATGCCCGAGTCGGCCACCTTGCGGACGAGGTGGTCCACTTCGATGGTCTCCTTGGGGTTGAGGCCGGCGGCGGGTTCGTCGAGGAAGATGAGGCGTGGTTTCATGGCCAGCGCGCGGGCGATCTCGAGGCGCTTGAGGGCGCCGTAGGGCATGGAGTCGGCGCGGGCGTCGCGGTATTTCTCGAGGCCGACGAAGCGCATCAGCTCGAAGGCTTCCTCGCGCAGCTCGGCGTCGCGGCGGGTGAGGCCCGGCAGGCGCAGCGCAGCCTTGATGAGGTTGCGATCGAGCCGCAGGTGAGCGCCGACCATCACGTTCTCGATGGCGCTCATGTTCATGCAGATCTGCAGGTTCTGGAAGGTGCGCGCCACGCCGCGGCGGGCCAGCTCGTCCGGCGACTTGCCGCCGATGGATTCGCCATCCAGGCGGATCTCGCCGGCGGTGGGCTTGTAGACGCCGGTGATGAGGTTGAACAGGGTCGTCTTGCCGGCGCCGTTGGGGCCGATCACCGAATAGACGATGCCGGCGTCGATGGTGAAGCTCACATCCTGCACGGCCTTCACGCCGCCGAAGTGGATGGAGAGGTTGGAGACGTCAAGGAGGGCCATGTTATTCAGCCTTTCCAAACTTGCTGGCCAGGGTGGGCACCAGGCCCTTGGGCAGGAAGATCATGCAGATCATCAGGATGGCGCCGAAGGCGACGGTCTCCCAGCCTTCGAAGGTGGCGAGCGCCTGGGGCAGGGCGGTGAGCAGCACCGCGCCGATCACCGAGCCATACACCGAGGCCATGCCGCCGATGACGACCATCGTGACGAGCTCGATGGAATGGAAGAAATCCGCCAGGTTGGGGGTGACGAAGCCTACGTAATGGGCGGTGACGCTGCCCATCAGGCTGGCAAACACCGCGGACATCACGAAGATGGCGACCTTGTAGCGCACCACATCCACGCCCACCACGCGGGAGGCGACCTCGGAGCCGTGCAGCGCGCGCAGGGCACGGCCGAAGGGCGAGTCGATGAGGTTGATCGATGCCCACACGCTCACCGCCAGCAGCGCGGCGATCACCCAGTACCACTGTTTGTCGCTGGAAAGCTCGAAGCCAGCCAGGCCGAAGGCGGGCACCGGCATGCCGTCGGGGCCGCCCGTCCATTGGGCTTCGTTGCGCACCGCGATGTTGATGATGATGCCGAGGCCCAGGGTGGCCATCGCCAGGTAGTTGCCCTTGAGCTTGAAGATCGGCCGGGCCACCAGCGCGGCGAGGATGCCGGTGGCGACGGCGCCGGCGATCATCGCCAGCACCGGATGCCAGCCGAAGTGGGTGGGCAGCACCGCCGAGGCGTAGGCACCCAGGCCCAGAAAACCGGCGTGGCCGAGGCTGATCTGCCCGGCGAAGCCGATCAGCAGGTTGAGGCCGAGCACGATGATCGCGTTGATCGCCATGCGGATCGCCAGATCCAGATAGAAGCTGTTGGGCAGCACGAAGGGCAGCACCGCCAGCACTGCGATGAGGATGTAGAGGCCGAAGTAGGCGCGTTTTTGCATGGTCACACCCGGTCGGTCACCTTCGCGCCGAACAGGCCGCGCGGCATGAAGAAGAGGATGAAGAGGATCAGCACGAAGGGGATCGCGTCCTTGTAGGCCGACGACAGATAGCCGGCGCCCATGGCTTCGAGGATGCCCACCAGCAGGCCGCCCACCACCGCGCCGAGGCCGTTGCCGAGCCCGCCCAGCACCGCCGCGACGAAGCCCTTGAGGCCCAGCATGATCCCCACGTCGTAGGAGGTGAGGGTGATCGGGGTGATGAGGATGCCGCCCAGCGCGCCCAGGGCCGCCGACATGGCGAAGCTCATGAACAGCACGCCGTTGGTGTTGATGCCGACCAGCTCCGCCGCGAGGCGGTTGTAGGAGGTGGCGAGCATCGCCTTGCCGGTGAGGGTGCGATTGAAGAAGTACCACAGCACCACCACCACGATGGCGGTGACGCCCATCACCCACAGGCTCTGGGGCATCAGGGTGGCGCCGAGGATCTCGATGGGCGTATCGCCCGAGAAGGCCGGCAGGCTGTGGGTGTTCTTGCCGAGGAAAACCTGCACCAGGCCGCGGATCACCAGGGATGCGCCGATGGTGATGATGATGAGGGTCACCGTCTCGGCGCCCTTCACCGGCTCGATGGCCAGTTTTTCGATCACCACGCCGACCACCGCCGGCACCAGGATCGCCAGCAGCAGTGCGGCCGGCAGGGGCAGGCCGGCCTGGGTGAAGAACACCGCCAGCATGCCACCCAGCATGATGAACTCGCCCTGGGCGAAGTTGATCACGTTGCTGGCGTTGTAGATGAGCGTGAACCCGAGGGCGGCCAGCGCGTAGGTGGCGCCCACGGTGATGCCGGAGAACAGGAATTGAAGCAGCTGGGCGAGCATCACGCACCTCCTGTCGGGGCGTGGCGGGGTCGATGAGTCATCGTGTCTCCTCTCGATCGAGTGGGCCGATCCGGCGCCGGGGACCAGGGTGGCCTGGCGGCCGAGATTCTATATTTTGTAATCGGTTCTGTTTATTAGAAATGATACAAAAAATCTAGTCAAGCTAAATTTGTGTATCAAATCAAATCGGCGTGATTGATGCCCGCCCCCGCTGCCGATGCGGGGGCGGGCGAATACCGAGTGTTCAGCAGGGGCCGGGGGCTTCGCGAGTGGAGCCGAGGCGCTGGGAGAGGGAGTGGGCTGCGTCCTTCAGGCGGGCGATCACCGGGCTCTCGGCGCTCATGTCGATGGAGCCCTCGACGCCCACCAGCACGATGGACATCGTGAGCTCGTTCTTGAAGTTGAACACCGGCGCGGCCACGGCCTCGACGCCGCGGAACATGTAGTTGCCGGAGATGACGGCGATGCCCTGGTTGCGCACCTCGGCCAGCAGGGCCTCGGCGTCTTCCTGGGTCTCGACGCCGGGGGGCAGGTTCTTGCGGGTGTCGAGCTCGCGGCGGAGGATGGACTTGATCTGCGCGGGCGGCAGCCAGGCGCCGAAGACCCGGCCCACGGCGGAGCTGAGCAGGCCCAGGGTGGTGCCGGTGACCACGTTGACGGTGATTGGCCGGCGCGGGCGTTCCCAGCGCACGATCACCGGGCCGTTGTCGCCCCACACGGCCAGGGCGGTGGTTTCATTGACGGCGTCGCGCAGCTCGGAGATGGCGGTGAGCCCGAGCCGGATGCGGTCGAGCCGGTCGATGGCGACGAGGCCGATGTTGAGCGCGAAGGGCCCCAGGTTGTAGCGCGAGGTGAGCGGGTCCTGCTCGACGAGGCCGCTGCGGATCAGGCTGACGAGGTAGCGGTGGGCCTTGGAGGGCGGCATGTCGGCGGCGGCGGCGATGTCCTTGAGCATCATCGAGCGCTTGCCGAACACCATCGCCTTGAGGATGCCCATGCCCACTTCGAGGGACTGGACGCCGTGTTTTCCTTCCAGCTCTTCGCTCATGTTTCTGTATCCGGTGGTTGGTTGAACGTGTTACGTAATGGTAAATTGATTTTAGAAAAAGTAATCATAAATCCCAAGTGAGGAGTAAGGAGGGAGGAGTGAGGAGGCCTTGGTTGGGGCTTGTGCGCTGGCGATTGCCGGTGCGCGGGATCAAGCGGGCGCTCTTGCTGCTTCCCCTTCACGCCTCCGCAACCGAGGAGATTCAGCCATGACCCAGCTTCGTGTTTTCGCCATCGACGGCATCGTGCCCGTCGTCCATCCGTCCGCTTACGTTCATCCATCTGCCGTGTTGATCGGCGACGTGATCGTCGGCCCTGGCTGCTACGTGGGCCCGTGCGCCAGCCTGCGTGGGGATTTCGGCCGGCTGATCCTGGAGCGGGGCGTGAATGTGCAGGACACCTGCGTGATGCACGGCTTTCCGGGTACCGACACGGTGATCGAGGAAGATGGCCACATCGGCCACGGGGCGGTGCTGCATGGCTGCCGCATCGGCCGCAACGCGCTGGTGGGGATGAACGCGGTGATCATGGACAACGCCGTGATCGGCGAGGCGTCCATCGTGGCGGCGATGGCCTTCGTGAAGGCCGGGGTGGAGATTCCGCCGCGCTCGCTGGTGGCGGGGATGCCGGCCAAGGTGCTGCGCGAACTCACCGACGAGGAGATCGTCTGGAAGACCGACGGTACGCGCACGTATCAGGATCTGACCCGGCGCTGCCTGGCGACGATGGTCGAGACCGCTCCGCTCACCGAGATGGAACCCGGCCGCAAGCGCTTCGAGATGCCGGACGTGGTGCCGCTGGTGGCGCTCAGGAAGAAGGACGCCTGAGCATCAGCCGCCGAGACTGCGGGAATAGGCGAGGAACACGTCGTCCCGCTTCCAGCCGAGCGATTCGTACAGGGCCTGGGCGGCGTGATTGCTGCGCGCGGTGGTGAGGTCCATTCGCGCCTTGCCCCGCTGCCGGGCCAGCGCCTCGGCCGCCTGCAGCAGACAGCGGCCCACGCCGGCGCGGCGGTGGGCGGGCAGCACGAACAGGTCGTAGAGCCTGAAGATGGGCTTCGCCTCCACCGAGCAGAAGGTGGGGTAGAGCTGACAGAAACCGAGGATCCAGCCCTCCGCGTCGCAGGCGATGAGGATTTCCGACTCCTGCCGGGCGAGGCGCTCCAGCACGAAGCGCCCGGCGCCGGCCGGGTCGGCCGGCTGGTCGTAGAACTGGCGGTAGGCATCGAACAGCGGCGCGACGGCCGCTGCGTCTTCGGTGCCGGCGAGGCGGATGGACACGGCCGGCGCCGTCATGACTGGGCTGCCTCGGACGCGGCGCCGGGAAGCGGCCCCAGTTTGCCGTCGCCGTAGGTGCGCAGCACCTGGGAGATGGTGACATGGTAGCCGTCGAGCCAGTTGGCCTGGCGGGCCTTGGCTTCCCGGTGCAGCGGGTGGTCGACGAGCGCCCGGAGGGCTTCGAGGCTGTCCCAGTAATACACGTTGGCGATCTGGCCAGACTGGGGGTTCTCCCAGCTTGTTTCACCCAGGTAGCCGGGAATCGAGCGAGCGGCGGTGGCGATCGCTTGGTCGAGGCGGTGGAACGCGTCGTCGAAGGCCCCGGCCTTGAAAACGAAGGTGGAGGTGTACATCCGCAGCTCCCGGTTCAATCGGAAAAAAGCGGCGTATTAGACGCGCCTCTGCCCATGATGACAAGCGCACGCGGTGCCTGATTTGGGATCAGGCCAGTTCGGCCAGGGGGTCGTCTTCGCGGAAGCGTTCGTGAATGAGTCGGGAGGCCGGCGGCGTCTGGCCGCTGGCGAGCTGGAAGTGGGCGTCCAGGTGGCGCTCGGACGGAGCCAGCAGGCGGCGGTAGAGCTCCTTGCACAGCAGGCGGGCCTTCTGGCCGGGCCAGTCGGAGGGCAGCAGCACGTCGGGGAGCTCCGGGTCGCGCAGCAGCAGGCGCCGGTAGTCGTGGATCAGCAGGATGCGCAGCAGGAAGGCGCTCTGGTCGTCGATCTCGTTGTTGGCGTCGGTGCGCAGCTGGTCGAGCACCGGCTGGTAGCGCTCGACGAAGCCGGCATACACGCCGGCCAGGTGGTCGAGATTCCAGGCGCCATTGACCATGTCCACGTCGTTGGCGGCGGTGCCGAACTGGGCGTCGGCGGCCAGCAGCGGCTTGAGCCGGCCGAGGATGCCGGACAGGCCTTCAGCGTGGAGAGCGTCGAAGGCGGCGGTGAGATCGGCGCTGGGATGCACGAAGCAGTCGCCACCGAGCACGCCAAAGCCCTGCCAGAACAGCGCCCGGCGCAGGCCCTCGCGCTCTTTCGGGCCGAGCTCGCCGACGGTGACGATGAGCCGCCAGCGGCGGTCCCACAGGGGGGCGCTGGAGGCGTAGATGTGGCGGGAGGCTTCCTCGAAGCGGCGCTGGCCGGACGGGGTGAGCAGGTAGTCGGTGCGCCGGCCGGAGGGCTCGGTGCGCAGCCATTCTTCCTTCACCAGCCGGAACACCGAGGTGCGCACCAGGCGCTCGTTGAGTCCGAGGGGCTCGAGCAGTTCGATCAGGCTGCCCAGCCAGATGCGGCTGCCCCGCGGCAGCACGGCATCCCCAAAGACCGAGATGATGAGCGAGCCCGCCTGGACGCGGTCCTGCTGGCGGAAGTCTTCGAGACGTTGCTGGGCTGGGGGGAGCACGATCTGGCCGAGTGTTGCCCGGGGATGGGCACAAAGATTGCTATTTTAGCGGCTCCCCCCGGTGCTGAACAGGCGACATGCCTCCGGCCTGCAGCCTAGAACGTCAGCAGGTGGGCCGCATCGGGGATCTCTGGCTGCTGCTGGGCGAAGAAGCCTTCGGTGTGGATGTGCTCGGTCTTTGCGCCAAGGGCTTTCACCGTCGTCGCGCAGGTCTCGACGAAGGCCGGGCTGCCGGCGACGAAGATGGTGTGCTTCGACAGATCCGGGAAGAGCCCCGGCAGCACCGCATCCACGCGCCCGGCCAGATAGCCGTCCTTCTCCTCGCGGGTGAGGGTGATCTTGTAGTCGAAGGCCCGATGCTTGGTGCGCCACCAGGCCAGCATGCCCTGGCTGTAGACGTCGGCCTCGCTGCGGGCCGAGAAGAGCAGGGTGACGGGCTTGCGGAAACCCCGGCGCAGCGCGGCTTCGGTGAGGGCCAGGATGGGCGCGAGGCCGGTGCCGGCGGCGAGGCACAGCACGGGCGTGTCCACCCCCGGGTCGCCGATGAAGGTGCCGTAGGCGCCGGAGAGCTTGACGCTCTCGCCGATGTTCAGTTGATCGTGAACCCAGTTGCTCGTCACGCCGCCGTCGGCGCGGGCCACCTGCAGCACCAGCTCGCCATCCGGGCGCGGGGCGTTGGAGATCGAATAGGCGCGGGGCGGGATGTCGGCGCGCGGGTTGCCGAGGGTGACGTACTGGCCAGGCCAGTAGCGGATCGGCTGGCCCACCGGGCGCAGGCGCAGCTCGACCACGCGGTCGGCTACCGGGCGCTTGTCGGTGACCACGAAGAGGGCGTCCTCGCGGGGCGGGAAGAGCTTGGGCTTGGCGTCTTCGGTGCCCCATTCGATGGTCAGCTCGTCGGAGATCGGCTTGGCCATGCACATCAGGCCGTAGCCCTGGCGCCGCTCTTCTTGCGACAGCGCCATGTCGAGCACCATGCCTTGGTCGAACTGACCGGCGGTGACCTTCACCTTGCACTCGCCGCAGGCGCCGGCGCGACAGTTGTTGGGCAGCGCGTAGCCTGCCTTTTCGAGGGCCATCAGCACGGTGTCGCCGTAGGCGCATTCCACCGACTTGCCCGAGGGTTGCATGATGATGCGTGACATGGTTTTTCTCTCAGTGAGGAGTAAGGCGTGAGGAGTTAGGAGTGAGGTGTCAGGGGGCGGTCTCCTTACTCCTCCCTCCTGACTCCTCACTCATTCCCGTCAGAAGACGGGAATGATGTCTTCCATGTCGATGTCGCTGATCTCCTGGCCGGTGATGCCCACTTCGGGGATCGCCGGGAAGGGGATGTTGTAGCGGTCGAGCACGCCCTTCAGGTTGATCATCGCGTTCTTCCAGTTCTGCAGCTTCATCTCGTAGGTCGGGATGCCGAAGCCAGCGCCGCGGGCCACTTCCTCGGCTTCGCGCTGGTTGTCGATGAAGTCGGCGGGCAGATCCCAGAATTCCATCGGCGGCTCGAACAGCACGGCCGACAGGAACAGATAGCCGGCGCGGATCTGCTTGGTGACGATGGACTTGGTCTCTTCCTTCAGGCCCGGGTAGTCGCGCTCCATCACCGCCATGCAGATGGCCATGTGGCGGCCTTCGTCACGGCCGATGTTCTTGAAGCCTTCCTTGAAGACCGGCTCGCGGGAGTTGTCGAACATCTGCTTGAAGATGGTGGCGGCGGCGATTTCGCCCATCAGGAAGGAGCTGAACAGCACGGCCAGGTCGTACTTGGGCACGGCCTGCTTGTAGCCGTTCCAGTAGCGCGAGCCATTGAAGTACAGCCACTGCACGTTCTTCTGCAGGCGCTTGCCCAGCTCGGTCTTGGGTTGATAGGTGATCGGGTCCGGGTGGCCGAGCAGTTTAGTGATGGCCAGGCCGCACATGATTTCGTGGTTCTGCTCGTCGCGAGTGACGGAGAAGAAGCACTTGCGCACCGGGTCTTCCTCATGGACCTCGTAGGTCTTGATGAGCGCTTCGGCAAACACCGGGGGCGCCGAGGCGTCGAACACCGACAGCAGGCTCCACCAGTAGGCGATGGATTCGCGCTCTTCCCAGCTGTAGCTGTCCACATCCAGGGTGTCCCAGGGCAGCTTTTCCGGATCCCAGTTTTCACGCAGGGCGGCCTGCCAGACTTCCTGCAGCTTCTTGGTCTTGCTGTTCCAGGAAAGCGGATAGATGTTGGGCTGCTGGATTTCCGGCGGAAATTCCATCTTGTCTGCAAAGCGTTCCTTGTTGCTGGCCATGGTGCCTCCTCGTAGGTGTGTGATGAACCGTTTGTCACCGCGCCCATGTCCCTTGGGCTGGTGTGGTTAATCATGATACAAAAACAAAACAAACGTCAACAAAAATGTATCAAAACAATCGAGGGGCGAAAAACCGCCTTGCCCGTTACAAATCTGTTTTTCGGCCTTTGTCCAGAAAAAATGTAAATCAAACTGTTGAATAAAAACAGATTCTTTTTTGTGGAAGTGGTTTTGAAGTGAGGAATGGTTGCGCTTCCTGCCACAAAAATGCGATACCAAACATTGACTTTGATCAGATTGGTTTGTACTGTTTAACTCAGCAACCCAAAAACCAGACAGGAGACAGCCGAATGACCCACCCCCTCTTCGAAAAGCACCAGGCCACGCTGGAAGGCGCCGTTGCCGCAATCGCCTCCCGCGCCTACTGGTCTGCCTACCCCGAGATGCCGAGCCCCAAGGCCTATGGCGAAAACGCGGCGGAAGAGGGCAAGAAGGCCTTCGAGGCCCATCTGGGCAAGGCCTTCGAGCTGGGGCAGCCGGGCCAGAGCGGCTGGCTGGGGGGCGAGAAGTCGCCCTACGGCATCGCGCTCGACGTGCAGTACCCGGTGTGTGATCCGGAAGCGCTGATCGCTGCCGGCCAGGCCGCCATGAAGGGCTGGCAGGCCCTGGGCGCCGACGGCCGCACCGGTATCTGCCTGGAGATCCTCGACCGCCTCAACAAGCAGAGCTTCGAGCTCGCCCACGCGGTGATGATGACCACCGGCCAGGGCTGGATGATGGCCTTCCAGGCCGGCGCGCCCCACGCCCAGGACCGCGGCCTCGAGGCCGTCGCCTACGCCTGGCGCGAGCAGCGCTTCGTGCCCGCCGACACCGTGTGGGAAAAGCCCCAGGGCAAGAACCCGCCGCTGGTCATGAAGAAGCACTTCGAGATCGTCGGCCGCGGCATCGGGCTGGTGATCGGCTGCGGCACCTTCCCCACCTGGAACACCTACCCGGGCCTGTTTGCGGCGCTGGCCACCGGCAACCCGGTGATCGTGAAGCCCCACAGCAACGCCATCCTGCCGGCGGCGATCACCGTGCGCACCATCCGCGCCGTGCTGGCTGAAAACGGCATCGACCCCAACCTGGTGAGCCTGTGCGTCACCGACAAGCGCGCCACCACCAAGGGCCTCGCCACGCATCCGGCGGTCAAGTCCATCGACTTCACCGGCGGCAACGTGTTCGGCCAGTGGCTCATCGACAACTGCCGCCAGGCCCAGGTGTATGCCGAACTGGCCGGCGTGAACAACATCGTCATCGACTCCACCAACGCCTACAAGGCGATGCTGGGCAACCTGGCCTTCACCCTGTCGCTGTACTCGGGTCAGATGTGCACCACCTCCCAGGCCATCTTCGTGCCGGCTGGCGGCATCGAAACCGAAGACGGCCCCAAGAGCTACGACGAGGTCTGCGCCGATCTGGCCAAGGCCGTCGAACGTTTCCTGTCCAAGCCCGAAGTGGCCCACGCGGTGCTCGGCGCGATCCAGTCCGCCGACACCCTGGAGCGCATCAATCTCGCCAACAGCGGCGAGCTGGGCAAGGTCGTGCTGGCTTCCAGCAAGCTCGACAACCCGGACTTCCCGGGTGCCGAAGTGCGCACCCCGGTGCTCATCGCCTGCGACGTCGCCGACGAGAAGCTCTATATGGAAGAGCGCTTCGGCCCGATCAGCTTCATCGTCAAGGTGGCCGACACGGCCGCCGCCATCGCCCTCTCCGAGCGCGTGGTGAGCACCCACGGCGCGCTGACCACCGGCATCTACTCCACGAAGCAGGACGTCATCGACGCGATGACCGAAGCCACCTGGCGCAGCAAGGTCGCCCTGTCGATCAACCTCACCGGCGGCGTGTTCGTCAATCAGTCGGCGGCGTACTCTGACTACCACGGCACCGGCGGCAACCCGGCGGCCAACGCGTCGTATGCGGATTCGGCCTTCGTCGCCAACCGCTTCCGCGTGGTCCAGCGCCGTTATCACGTCTGAGGAGGTCGCGATGGAATTCAACAACATCCTCTTCACGGTTGAAGCCGGCGTCGCCCGCCTGACCCTCAACCGCCCGGACAAGCTCAACAGCTTCACCGGCGAGATGCACGCCGAGCTGCGCGTGGCCCTCGACTCGATCCAGGCCGATAAGACCGTGCGCGTGCTGGTGCTCACCGGCGCGGGCCGGGCCTTCTGCGCCGGCCAGGATCTGGCCGACCCGGACATGCAGAAGGTGGACGGCAAGATGCCGGACATCGGCAACGTGGTCGAAGCCAACTACAAGCCGCTGGTGCTGCGCCTGCAGAACCTCCGCGTGCCGACCATCGCCGCGGTGAACGGCATCGCTGCCGGCGCTGGCGCCAGCGTGGCGCTGGCCTGCGATCTGGTGGTCGCCAGCAAGTCGGCGTCCTTCCTCCAGGCCTTCAGCAAGATCGGCCTGGTGCCGGACACCGGCGGCACGTGGTTCCTGCCCCAGCGCGTCGGCATGGCCCGGGCGATGGGCCTGGCGCTGCTGGCCGACAAGCTGCCGGCCGAGAAGGCCGCCGAGTGGGGCCTGATCTGGGAAGCCGTGGCCGACGACGCCTTCGCGGCCCGCATCGACGCGCTGGCTACCCAGCTGGCCGCCATGCCCACCAAGGCGCTGGTGCGCACCCGCCAGGCCATGCACGCCGCGCCGGGCCATACGCTGGAGCAGCAGCTGTCGTTTGAAGGCAGCTTCATGCGCGAACTGGGCTGGAGCCCGGATTACGCCGAAGGCGTCGCCGCCTTCATGGAAAAGCGCGCACCGAAGTTCACGGGGGAATGAGCGTGGCCGAACTTTCCAACCACGCCCTCGACACCTCCGCCATCGTCGCGGTGGTCGGTACCGGCGCGATGGGCGCCGGCATCGCCCAGGTTGCGGCGGCGGCGGGTCACGTGGTCAAGCTGCTCGACACCCGGCCCGAGGCCGCGGCCAAGGCGGCCGCCGGCATCCGCGCCCAGTTTGGCAAGCTGGTGGAGAAGGGCCGCATGGCCGCCGACGCCGCCGAGGCGGCCGGTGCGCGCCTGCGCCCGGTCGAGCGCCTTGAAGATCTGGCCGACGCCGCGCTGGTGATCGAGGCCATCGTCGAGAGCCTCGAAGCCAAGCAGACCCTCTACCGCGATCTCGAATCCATCGTCGGCGCCGATTGCATCTTTGGCACCAACACCTCGTCGATCTCCGTCACCGCCATCGGCGCGGCCCTCAGCCGGCCCGAGCGGCTGGCCGGCCTGCACTTCTTCAACCCCGCGCCGCTGATGGCGCTGGTGGAGATCGTCTCCGGCCTCGCCACCAACAAGGCCGTGGCCGACACCCTGTTCGCCACCGCCGCGGCCTGGGGCAAGACGCCGGTGCACACCCGCTCGACGCCGGGTTTCATCGTCAATCGCGTGGCCCGGCCGTACTACGGCGAAGCCATGCGCATCGCCACCGAAGGCGGCGCCGACGTGGCCACCATCGACGCGGTGATGCGCGAGGCCGGCGGCTTCAAGATGGGCCCCTTCGAGCTCACCGACATGATCGGCCACGACGTGAACTTCGCGGTGAGCCGTTCGGTGTGGAACGCCTATTACAACGACCCGCGCTTCCAGCCCTCGCTGATGCAGCAGGAACTGGTGGATGCCGGCTTCTACGGCCGCAAGTCGGGCCGCGGCTTCTACGACTACCGCGAAGGCGCCGAGCGCCTCGCGCCCAAGACCTGCGTTGCCCAGCCAGCGCCGACGGACATCGTGCTCCACGGTCGCTCTGCCGCCGTCGAGGCGATCGCCGACCGGCTCTACGAGCGGGGCGTGGCCTACACCTGGGGCGAGGCCGACGATGGCCGCATCGCCGAGGTGGGCGACGCGGTGCTCTTCGTCACCGACGGCCGCACCGCCACCCAGCGGGCCGCCGAAACCGGCATCGCCAACACGGTGCTGATCGATCTGGCGCTGGACTACACCAAGGCCACCCGGCTGGCGGTGAGCGTCGCCCACAGCTGCTGGGCGCCGGCGGCGGCGGCGGCCACCGGGTTGCTGCAGGCGGCCGGCTTTGCGGTGTCGCGCTTTGGCGACGTGCCGGGCCTGGCGGTGATGCGCACCGTGGCGATGCTCGCCAACGAGGCCGCCGACGCGGTGAACCAGGGCGTGTGCGATGCCCGCGGCGCCGATTCGGCCATGCAGCTGGGCGTCAATTACCCCAAGGGGCCGCTGGCCTGGGCCGACGCCGTGGGCGTCGCCACCATCTGCCAGGTGCTCCGCCACCTCGGCGACTTCTACGGCGACCCGCGCTACCGCGTCTCGCCGCTGATCCAGCAATCGGTCTTTGCCGGAAAGGGCATCCATGACTAAGCAAATCAACCCCGCCGAAGCCCAGGCGCTGGCCGAAGCCGTGGCCGAAGCCATGTGGTCGCGGGACCGCGCCGCCAACGCGCTGGGGATCAAGATCGAAAGCGTCGGGCCCGGCGTGTCGCACCTGTCGATGCCGGTGCGCGGCGACATGGTCAATGGCCACCACATCTGCCACGGCGGCCTGATCTTCTCGCTGGCCGACACGGCCTTTGCCTACGCCTGCAACAGCTATAACCGGAACACCGTGGCCTCCGCCTGCCACATCGACTTTCTGGCGCCGGGGATGGAGAACGACACCCTCGACGCCGAGGCGGTCGAGCGCTCCCAGTCCGGTCGCACCGGGGTCTATGACGTGACCGTGAAGAGTCGCCAGAGCGGCAAGACCATCGCCCTGTTCCGGGGCAAGAGTTACCGGATCAACGGCGAAGTCATCGCCGGGCTGGCGGGCGAGTCGGTGGCCTGAGGGCCGCCCGAACCCGTCAAGAACATATAAAGAGAGGAGACAACCATGCCTACAAAGCGCCCCGAGGCCGCCGATCTGGACCCGATCGAGAAGGCCAGCCGCGACGAGATCTCGGCCCTGCAGCTCGAACGCCTCAAGTGGTCGGTCCGCCACAGCTACGACAACGTCGAGCCGTACCGCAAGCGCTGCCAGGAAAAGGGCGTCCATCCGGACGACCTGAAGCAGCTGGCCGATCTGGCCAAGTTCCCGTTCATGACCAAGACCGACCTGCGGGATCACTACCCCTTCGGCCTCTTCGCCGTGCCGCGCAACAAGGTGGCCCGCCTGCACGCCTCGTCGGGCACCACCGGCAAGTCGGTGGTGGTCGGCTACACCAGGAACGACCTGGACAACTGGGCCAATGTGGTTGCGCGCTCCATCCGCGCCGCCGGCGGCCTGCCGGGCGACATGGTGCACGTGGCCTACGGCTACGGGATGTTTACCGGCGGCCTCGGCGCCCACGCCGGCGCCGAGCGCCTGGGCTGTACCGTGGTGCCCATGTCCGGCGGCCAGACCGAGAAGCAGGTCCAGCAGATCATGGACTTCCGGCCGGACGTCATCATGGTCACCCCGTCGTATTCGCTGGTGATCGCCGAGGAGTTCGAGCGCCTGGGCATCAAGCCCGACGAGATCTCCCTGAAGGTCGGCATCTTCGGCGCCGAGCCGTGGGGGCAGGGCATGCGCGCCGAGATCGAGCGCAAGCTCGGCATCGACGCCATCGACATCTACGGCCTGACCGAAGTGATGGGCCCGGGCGTTGCCTGCGAGTGCATCGAGAGCAAGGACGGCCCGGTGATCTGGGAAGACCACTTCTACCCCGAGATCATCAACCCCGACACCGGCGAAGTGGTGGCCGACGGCGAGGAGGGCGAGCTGGTGTTCACCTCCCTCACCAAGGAAGCCTTCCCGGTGATCCGCTACCGCACCCGCGACCTCACCCGCCTGCTGCCGCCCACCTCGCGCTCCTTCCGCCGGATGGACCGCATCACCGGCCGCTCGGACGACATGCTGATCATCCGCGGCGTGAATGTCTTCCCGACCCAGATCGAGGAGCAGATCCTGCGCGACCAGCGCCTGTCGGGCAACTACCAGATCGTGCTGACCCGCGACGGCCACATGGATGACGTGGAGGTGCGCTGCGAAGTCCAGCGCGAGCTCTCGGGCAAGCTGTCCCGCGCCGCGGTCGAGGAGATCAGCCGCGGTCTGCAGCACCACATCAAGACCATCATCGGCATCTCCACCAAGGTTCGGGTGATGGACTTCGACTCCATCCCGCGCACCCAGACCGGCAAGGCCCGTCGCGTGATCGACGAACGCCCGAAGCAACTTTAAGGAGAACCGGTCGATGAACAACGCTTTCATCTGCGACGCCATCCGCACGCCCATCGGGCGCTACGGCGGCACCCTCGCCAGCGTGCGCGCCGACGACCTGGGCGCCATTCCGCTCAAGGCCCTGATGGCTCGCAACCCCCAGGTGGATTGGGCTGCCGTCGAGGACATCATCTACGGCTGCGCCAACCAGGCCGGCGAAGACAACCGCAACGTCGCCCGCATGTCCGGCCTGCTCGCCGGGTTGCCGGTGGATGTGCCGGGCACCACCGTCAACCGCCTGTGCGGTTCGGGCATGGACGCCATCGGCATTGCCGCCCGCGCCATCAAGTCGGGTGAGACCAGCCTGATGATCGCCGGCGGTGTCGAGAGCATGTCCCGCGCGCCCTTCGTGATGGGCAAGGCCGAATCGGCCTTCTCGCGTAACGCCGCGATCTACGACACCACCATCGGCTGGCGCTTCATCAACCCGGCGATGAAGAAGCTCTACGAAACCCACTCCATGCCGCAGACCGCGGACAACGTGGCCGAGGAGTTCTCCGTCAATCGTGCCGACCAGGACGCCTTTGCGGTGCGCTCCCAGCAGCGCTGGGCCGCCGCCCACGCCGCCGGCCGCTTTGCCGACGAGATCGTGCCGGTGGAGATCCCCCGCAAGAAGGGCGACCCGATCGTCTTCGACACCGACGAGCATCCGCGCCCCGAGACCACCCTGGAGATGCTCGCCAAGCTGAAGGGCGTCAATGGCCCGGAGATGACGGTGACCGCCGGCAACGCATCCGGCGTGAATGACGGCGCCTGCGCGCTGCTGCTGGCCTCCGAGGCAGCCGCCGGCAAGTACGGCCTGACCCCGAAGGCGCGGGTGGTCGGCATGGCCACCGCCGGCCTGCTGCCGCGGATCATGGGTTTCGGCCCGGCGCCGGCGGTGAAGAAGGTGCTGGCCCAGACCGGCCTCACGCTGGATCAGATGGACGTGATCGAGCTCAACGAAGCCTTCGCCGCCCAGGCCCTGGCCGTGGTGCGCGATCTGGGCCTTGCGGACGACGAGGCGCGGGTCAATCCCAACGGCGGCGCCATCGCCATGGGCCACCCGCTGGGCGCCAGCGGTGCGCGGCTCGTGACCACCGCCATGTACGAACTCCACCGCCGCGGCGGCCGCTACGCGCTGTGCACCATGTGCATCGGCGTGGGGCAGGGCATCGCGATGGTGATTGAAAGGCAGTAAGGGATTGGGAAATGGGAAGTAGGGAGTGGGGAGTGGGGTAATGGGGCCGGATCTGGGACGGTTGCGCTGACGACCGCCAGCGCACCCGCGTCCAGCCTACCCCTACTTTCTACTACCCATTACCTACTACCTACCCGCCCATCACCAGACAACGACCAAAGAGGAGACAAAACCATGAATAAAAGAACCACCCTGAAGACCCTGTTCGTCGGCACCGTGCTTGCCCTTGGCAGCTTTGGCGCGATGGCCAACGAGCCGATCAAGATCGGTTCCATCCTGTCCGTCACCGGCCCGGCCGCCTTCCTGGGCGACCCGGAGCTGAAGACGCTGCAGCTCTACGTGGAAGAGATCAACAAGAAGGGCGGCGTGCTCGGCCGCCAGCTCCAGCTGGTGCACTACGACGACGGCAGCGACGCCAACAAGGCCAACGGTTTTGCCAAGCGCCTGATCGACGACGACAAGGTGGACCTGATCGTCGGCGGCACCACCACCGGCTCCACCATGTCCACCGTGCCGCTGGTCGAGAAAGCTGGCGTGCCCTTCATCTCCCTGGCGGGCGCCGTGGTGATCGTCGAGCCGGTCAAGAAGTTCGTCTTCAAGACCCCGCACACCGACCGCATGGCCGCCGAGAAGGTCTTCGAGGACATGAAGAAGCGCGGTATCAGCAAGGTGGCGCTGCTCTCCGAGACCAGCGGTTTTGGCCAGTCCGGCAAGAAGGAGACCGAGGCCGTCGCCGCCAAGTACGGCGTGACCCTGGTGGCCAACGAGACCTACGGGCCGAAGGACACCGACATGAGCCCGCAGCTCACCAAGATCAAGAACACCGCCGGCGTGCAGGCCGTGTTCGTGTTCGGCCTTGGTCAGGGCCCGGCCATCGTCACCAAGAACTACAAGCAGCTGGGCATCACCCTGCCCCTGTACCAGTCCCACGGCGTGGCGTCGGATGAGTTCCTGAAGCTCGCCGGCCCGGCTGCCGAAGGCGTGCGCCTGCCGTCCCCGGCCCAGCTGATCCCCGAGAAGCTGCCCGCCGGCGACCCGCAGAAGCCCGTCGTGACCGCCTACGACAAGGCCTACAAGGAGCGCTACAAGCAGGACGTGTCCACCTTCGGTGGCTACGCCTACGACGGCCTGATGATCGCCGTCGATGCCATCAAGCGCGCCGGTTCCACCGACAAGGCCAAGGTCCGCGACGCCATCGAAGCCACCAAGGGCTTCGTGGGCACCAGCGGCACCTTCAACATGTCGCCCACCGACCACATGGGTCTCGACCTGTCGGCCTTCCGCATGCTCGAAGTCAAGGGCGGCGACTGGACCATTTCCAAATAAGGTCAGGAGTGAGGAGTAAGGGGTGAGGAGTCAGGCGCCGGCATCGCCTTCTTCAAGCCGGATGCCGCTGGCGCCCTCATGCCTTCCTCCTGACTCATCACTCCTTTCGATGATCATGGCTACTTACCAAACCCTGGAAATCGAGCGCGCCGGCCGCGTGGCGACGATCTGGATGAACCGTCCGGAGGTGTTCAACGCCTTCGACGAGGCGCTGATCGCCGACCTGCGCGACGCGTGCATCGAGCTCGACGCCGACGTCGGCGTGCGCGTGGTGGTGCTGGGCGGCCGCGGGCGGCATTTCTCTGCCGGCGCCGACCTCAACTGGATGCGCCGCGCGTCCGGCTACAGCGAAGCCGAGAACCTCGACGACGCGCGCCGCTTCAGCGCCATGCTGCGCGGCCTGTCGGAGATGTCCAAGCCGACCATCGCCCGGGTGCAGGGCGCGGCCCTGGGCGGTGGCACCGGCCTCGCGGCGGCCTGCGACATGGCGATTGCCGCGTCTGACGCCAGCTTTTCCACCTCGGAAGTGAAGTTCGGAATCATCCCCGCGGTCATCAGCCCCTACGTGCTGCGCGCGGTCGGGCCGCGCCACGCGCTGCGCCTGTTCCAGAGCGCCGAGAAGATCGACGCCCAGCGCGCCCTCGCCATCGGGCTGGTGGGCGAGGTGGTGGCGCCGGATCAACTGGATGCCGCGGTGGCAAAGCTGGCCGAAACCCTGGTCGGCTGCGCGCCCCAGGCCCAGAAGGCTGCCAAGGATCTGATCGCCGCGATCAACGCCCGCCCCATCGACGATGCGGTGAGCGAGGAAACCGCCCAGCGCATCGCCCGCCGGCGCGCCACCGACGAGGCGAAGGACGGCATCGCTGCCTTCCTCGAGAAGCGCACCCCGGCCTGGCTGCGCTGACCGCGAACGCCCCCGAATAACCCAGCAGGAGAACACTCATGTACACCCAAAGCTTCAGCGTGCCGGACAACGCAGGCCAGAAGACGGCGGCCAGGACCCCGTCCACCGAAGACCCGGAACTGATGGCGCGCTTCGATGCCCGCATCGACGCCGACGGCCGCATCGAACCCCAGGACTGGATGCCCGAGGCCTACCGCCGCACCCTGGTCCGCCAGATCAGCCAGCACGCCCACAGTGAGATCGTCGGCATGCTGCCCGAAGGCAACTGGATCTCCCGTGCGCCCAGCCTCAAGCGCAAGGCCATTCTGATCGCCAAGGTGCAGGACGAGGGCGGCCACGGCCTGTACCTCTATTCCGCCGCCGAGACCCTCGGCACCAGCCGTGACCAGATGCTCGAAGGCCTGCACTCTGGCCGCGCCAAGTACAGCTCGATCTTCAACTACCCGACCCTCAACTGGGCCGACGTGGGCGTGATCGGCTGGCTGGTGGATGGCGCCGCGATCATGAACCAGATCCCCCTGTGCCGCTGCTCCTACGGCCCCTACGCCCGCGCCATGGTGCGCGTGTGCAAGGAGGAATCCTTCCACCAGCGCCAGGGCTACGAGGCCCTGCTGGTGATGATGAAGGGCACCGACGAACAGAAGGCGATGGTGCAGGACGCGGTGAACCGCTGGTGGTGGAAGTGCCTCGCGATGTTCGGGCCGCCGGACGCCGACAGCCCCAACAGCGCCCAGGGCATGCGCTGGGGCATCAAGCGCATCAGCAACGACGACCTGCGCCAGAAGTTCATCGACGCCACCGTGCCCCAGGCCCAGGTGCTCGGCGTCACGCTGCCCGACCCGGACCTCAAGTGGAACGAGGAGCGCCAGCACCACGACTACGGCCAGATCGACTGGCAGGAGTTCTGGGACACCGTCGAAGGCAACGGTCCCTGCAACAAGGAACGCCTGTCCACCCGGGTCAAGGCCCACAACGACGGCCAGTGGGTTCGCGAAGCGGCCCTGGCCTACGCCCGCAAACAACAAGAACGCGCAACGAAGGAGGCAGCATGAACACCCCCGCACTCAAGGAATGGCCCCTCTGGGAAGTTTTCGTCCGCAGCAAGCAGGGCCTCGAGCACAAGCACTGCGGCAGCCTGCATGCCGCTGATGCGTCCCAGGCGCTGCACATGGCGCGCGATGTGTACACCCGCCGCCAGGAAGGCGTGAGCATCTGGGTCGTGCCGTCCGCCGCGATCACCGCCAGCAACCCCGACGACAAGGGCGAGCTGTTCGACCCCGCGGCCGACAAGATCTACCGCCACCCGACCTTCTACGAGATCCCGGAAGAAGTGGGGCACATGTGATGAGCACGACTGCTGACTACATTCTCCACCTGGCCGACAACGCCGTGGTGCTGGGCCAGCGCAACGCCGAATGGTGCGGCCACGGCCCGATCCTCGAGGAAGACCTGGCCCTCGCCAACGTCAGCCTCGACCTGATCGGCCAGGCCCGGCTGCTCTACCAGCGTGCCGCCACGCTGCTGGGCGGCGACGCCACCGAGGACAGCCTGGCCTACTTCCGCGACGCTGCCGAGTTCCGCAACTACACCCTGCTGGAGCTGCCGCACCACGGCCCGTTGGTGGGCTACGCCGCGTCCGATCGTGACTACGCCACCACCATCGTGCGCAACTTCCTGTACTCGGCGCTGATGGTCCAGCTGTGGGACGGGCTCACCAAGTCGTCCGACAGCGAGCTCGCCGCCATCGCCGCCAAGTCGCTCAAGGAAGCCAGCTACCACCTGCACCACGCCCGCGACTGGCTGGTGCGCCTGGGTGACGGCACCGACGAATCCCACGCCCGGGTGCAGGCCGCGGTGGATCACCTGATGCCCTACACCGAGGAGTTCTGGACGCCTAGCCCGGCCGAAAGCACCGCGGTGGCGGCTGGCGTGGGCGTGGATGTGCGCACGCTTCGCGCCGGCTGGGACGCGCTGGTGAATGACGCCTTCGCCGAAGCCACGGTGACCCGCCCGGCTTTCCGCGGCTACATCACCGAAGGCAAGGTGGGCGTGCATTCCGAGCACCTGGGTTTCCTGCTCACCGAGATGCAGAGCCTCGCCCGGGCGCACCCCGGCGCGACGTGGTGACGCCATGAGCGCAACGCCGATGCCAGCGCCGGCCCCGGACGAGCTCATCGACCGGGTGCTGACGGCCCTCGACAGCCTCACCGACCCGGAAATCCCGGTCGTCACCCTGCGCGAGCTGGGCATCCTGCGCGACGTGCGGATGACGGACGACGGGCTGGAGGTGGTCATCACGCCCACCTACAGCGGCTGCCCGGCGATGGGGCAGATCGAGGACGACGTGCGCGCCACCCTCGCCGGCATCGGCATCGCCGCCCGGGTGGTCACCCGCCTGTCGCCGGCCTGGACCACCGACTGGATGAGCGAGGCCGCCAAGGAAAAGCTGCGCGCCTACGGCATCGCGCCGCCCCACCGCCTGCCGGCGCCGGAGGTGGGCGTGGTGCGCTTCATGAAGAAGCCGGCGGCGGAAACCGTGGCCTGCCCCCAGTGCGGCTCCACCAACACCACGCTCACGTCCCAGTTCAGCTCCACCGCCTGCAAGGCGCTGTACCGCTGCCTCGACTGCCGCGAGCCGTTCGACTATTTCAAACCGTATTGATGAGGCAGGGAGGAGTGAGGAGGGAGGAGTGAGGAGACCAGGCTGAAGCCTCCTGCGCTGGCGATCGTCGGCGAAACAGGATCGGTCACGGGCTCCTCACTCCTCACTCCTATCTCCTCCCCGCTCCGAAGGAGCCCCCCCATGTCAGCCCCCCGTTTCCACGACCTCACCGTCAAGCGCGTCAGCCCCGAAGCGGCTGGCGCGGTGGCGATCACCTTTGCCATCCCCGACGACGCCCGCGAGCGTTTCGCCTTCGAGCCGGGCCAGTTCCTGACCCTGCGCGCCAGCATCAACGGCCAGGACGTGCGCCGCAGCTACTCCATCAGCTGCCCCCGCAGCCGGCTTGCCAAGGCTGGCGAGCTGGAAGTGGGCATCCGCCCCGTCGATGGCGGCGTGTTTTCCAACTGGGCAGCCCAGTCGGTCAAGGCCGGCGACACCATCCAGGTGATGCCGCCCGACGGCCGCTTCACGGTGAAGAAGCAGCGCGCGATCCACCGGGTTGGCTTTGCCGCCGGCTCTGGCATCACGCCGATCCTGTCCATCGCTGCCACCACGCTCGAAGAGCAGCCGGAATCCAAATTCACGCTGGTCTACGGCAACCGCCGCATGTCGTCGGTGATGTTCAACGAAGCCCTGCAGGATCTGAAGGACCGCTACCGCGACCGCCTCACGCTGATCCACATCCTGTCCCGCCAGGCGCAGGAAGTGGACCTGCTCCAGGGCCGCATCGACGCCGACAAGGTGAAGTCGGTGGTCGCCTCGCTGCTGCCCGCGGCGAGCATGGATGAGGTGTTCATCTGCGGCCCCGAAGCGATGATCGACGCCACCCAGCAGGCCCTGCTGGAGGTGGGTGTGCGCCCGGATCGCATCTACACCGAGCGTTTCACCGCCAACACCCCGCTGCCCGCCGGCAAGGTGCCCACCGGCCCGCGCGACGCAGCCGGCGAGGCGGCCAAGTCGGTGGCCCTCACCGTCATCCTCGACGGCAAGGAGCACGAGATGGCGATGGCGCCCCACGAGCACGTGCTCGACGTGGCCCTCAACGCCGGGCTTGATCTGCCCTTCTCGTGCAAGGCCGGCGTGTGCTGCACCTGCCGCGCCAAGGTGATGGAAGGCAGCGTGGAGATGGACAAGAACTTCACCCTCGAAGCCGCCGAGATGGACCAAGGCTTCGTGCTGAGCTGCCAGGCCCGCCCCACCAGCGGGCGCCTGCTGGTGAGCTTCGACGAGCGCTGAGACGCGTCCCAAAGAAAACGGCCCGGTTGAACCCGGGCCGTTTTTGTTTGTGCCTGCCTGCTCAGTGCTCGACCCGGAAGCGGTCCACCGCCTCCGACATGCGTCGCGAGAGGCGGGCGAGGGTGCTGGCGGCCCCGAGCGCTTCCCGGGCAGAGGCGTCGTTCTGGCCAGAGATCCGGCTGATCCGCGCCACCTCTTCGCCGATGCCGTTGCTGGCTGCGGCCTGCTGACGCAGGCTGGCCGACATCTCGGCGGCGATGGTGGCCACCTCTTCGGCGCCGGCTTCGATTTCACTCATCGTGCGGCCCGAGGCTTCCACCTTCTCCACGCCCGTCGTCACCTGCGCCCGCGCGGAGGCCATGCCCTGGATCGCGTCGCGGGTGCCGGTCTGGATGGATTCGACGACCCGGGCGATCTCCTGGGTGGAGGCCGCGGTGCGTTCGGCCAGCTTGCGCACCTCGTCGGCAACCACTGCAAAGCCGCGCCCCTGTTCGCCGGCGCGGGCGGCTTCGATGGCGGCGTTGAGGGCCAGCAGGTTGGTCTGATCGGCCACCTCGCGGATCACGCTCACCACTGTCGAGATGTGCTCCGACGCTTCGCCCAGGTGCTGGATGCGCTCGGCGGCGGCCGAAACGGCCTGCTCGATGCTGGCCATCTGGGCGATCACGTCGCGGGTGGCCTCGTGCCCGCGGGCCGCCTGCTGGCGGGTCTCGCGGGTGTGGGCGTCGGCGCTGCGGGCGTTGTCGCTCACCTGGTTGATGCTGGCGGCCATCTCGCCCACGCCGTTGGCCATCGCGTGGGAGGCGTCGTTCTGGGTGGCGGCGGCGCCGGCCAGGGCTTCCGAGGTGCGGGAGAGGGTGGCCGCGGTGTCCTCGATCTCGGTGGCCTGCTGGCGCAGCTCGGCGATCAGTGCGCCGACGTTCTGGGCGGTGGCGTCGATGTTGTTGGCGATGATGTGCAGCTCGTTGCGGGTGCCTTCCTCGTGGGGCTCGCGGCGGATGCGCGCCTGCAGATCGCCCGCACCGATGCGCCCGAGCACCTCGACGATGGCCTTCACTGGTCGCATCTGGTGGGTGATGAAGGTGTAGAGCAGCAGCGACAGCACCAGCGCCGCCACCGATGCGGCGATCAGGATGATGTTGCGCAGGGCCGTGCTCTCGGCGGTGAAGTCCTCCATGTAACCGCCGCCAGCCACCACCAGGCCGCCCAGGCTGTCGGTGTGCTCGTAGTAGGCGATCTTGGTCCGGGATGCGCCGTCCCGATCCTTCCAGGGATAGGTGATGCTGCCGCCGCCGTCCGTCAGCATTCGTGCAAGCGGTTGGCCGCCTTCGGCGTCGTGGATCTCGGTGGCGTTCTTGCCCGCCAGTACCGGATGGAAAATCATCAAGCCCTTTTCGTTGCCCTTGGCGCGAACCAGGAAGGCGTAACCACTATTGCCGAACTTGAGGCTCTCCAGCGCTGTCTTCAGGCTGCCGAAGGCGCCGGTGAGATCGAAGCCGACGAAAAGCGCGCCCACCACCTTGCCGTCCTTGTCGCGGGCGGGGGTGTACTTGGTCATGTACTGGCGGCCGAAGAGCTTGGCGACGCCCAGATAGGTTTCCCCGGCGATGAGCTTGGCCTTGGCGGGATGGTCGGCAGCGAGCGCGGTGCCCACGGCCCGCTCGCCGGCTTCGGTCTTGAGCGAGGTGCTCACCCGCACGAAGTCGTCGCCCTTGCGCACGAACACCGTCGCAACGCCGCCGGACGTGCGCGCGAACGCGTCGACGCTGGTGAAGTCGAGGTTGACCGGCTTGCCCTGATATTCGAGCAGCGGTGTGTCGATCGCGCCCACCGGGATCGAGCGTTCCGGGTGCAGCACGAAGGGCTCGGGAAAGTGGGAGAGGAAGATCGCCGACACCTTGTCGGTCAGGCCCACGCTGATCTCGTGGGTGGTGTCCACCAGCTGGCGCAGACCGTGGATGTGGCCCTTCACCTCCCGGTCCGCATGCTCCAGGCCCAGGCGGTAGGTGTAGGACGAGACGAACAGCGCCAGTCCGAGTATGACCAGCCCGCCGAGCAGAATGGATGCACCCACGAACTGGTGACTCAGGGACATCCGGTTGATCGATTTCATCGTGCTCCCCCACGCCATCGACGGGCGTTCTCGATTTATTACTAAAGTAATAGGTGATCCTGATACGGCAGTTCGGCGGGAATCTTGAGCTGGCCTGCATTTCGGATGCACGAGGGTGTGACGGATGACCGCCTTCTGGCGCCTGCCGGAAACGTAATCGATCAGTATTCTCATACTCATTCCGCCTGAGCGATGTCGGGCGAGAGCATGCGTGCATCCTGACGGCAGGGCCGCGCCCGGAAAGCCGGCCCTGAAATGCACAAGGCCCGGTCGAAACCGGGCCTTGCTGGGGAGGATCGCTGCAGCGCGGGCTTACCAGTGGGTTTCCCGGTCTGGCGTGGCGGTGATCTTGTGGATCGTCAGGTCGGCGCCTTCGAATTCCTCTTCCGGATCGAGGCGGATGCCGACGAGGGTCTTCAGCGTGCCATACACGATGGTGCCGCCCGCCAGCGCGATGACAATGCCGGCCAGGGTGCCGGCTAGCTGGGCCACGATGCTCACCCCACCAAGGCCGCCCAGCGCCGTGGTGCCGAAGATGCCCGCAGCAATGCCGCCCCAGGCGCCGCACAGGCCGTGCAGTGGCCACACGCCGAGCACGTCGTCGATCTTCCAGCGGTTCTGGGTGACGGTGAAGAGCTGCACGAAGAGCACGCCGGCGACGGTGCCGGTGGCCAGCGCGCCGATCGGGTGCATCAGGTCGGAGCCGGCACATACGGCGACCAGGCCGGCCAGGGGGCCGTTGTGGATGAAGCCCGGGTCGTTCTTGCCCAGCACCATCGCCGCCAGGGTGCCGCCGACCATCGCCATCAGCGAGTTGAGGGCCACCAGGCCGCTCACCTTGTCGAGGGTCTGGGCCGACATCACGTTGAAGCCGAACCAGCCCACGGTGAGGATCCACGCGCCCAGGGCCAGGAAGGGAATGTTGGATGGCGGGTGGGCGGCCACGTTGCCGTCCTTGGTGTAGCGGCCGCGGCGGGCGCCCAGCAGGAGCACGGCGGGTAGGGCGATCCAGCCACCCACGGCGTGCACCACCACCGAGCCGGCGAAGTCGTGGAACTTGGCGCCGGTGACGGCCTCCAGCCACGGCTGGATGCCGAAGTTGTCGTTCCAGGCGATGCCCTCGAAGAAGGGATACACGAAGCCGACCAGCAGGAAGGTGGCGATGCTCTGGGGGTGGAACTTGGCCCGCTCGGCGATGCCGCCGGAGATGATCGCCGGGATGGCCGCCGCGAAGGTGAGCAGGAAGAAGAACTTCACCATCTCGTAGCCGCTCTTCTGGGCCAGCACGTCGGCGCCCGAGAAGAAATTGGCCCCGTAGGCCACGGTGTAGCCGATGAAGAAGTAGGCGATGGCCGACACGCAGAAGTCGGTCAGGATCTTGACCAGCGCGTTGACCTGGTTCTTCTTGCGGACGGTGCCGACCTCCAGGAAGGCGAAGCCTGCGTGCATCGCCAGCACCATGATGGCGCCGAGCAGCACGAAGAGGACGTTACTGGCGTTGCTTGATTGCTCCATTTTGGGCTCCAAAATCGAAGCGAAGCACCAAGCAGGTGCCGTGCCAGTTTAGCTTTTCGGGAAAGTCTAATTAATTCATCAACTTGACGCCAAGCTTGCATCGATTTGTCGCACTTTATTCGTGCATCGCCATTTTGACTGCACCAAAAACAGGCGCAGTTGCGGCGCGCGGCTCCCCGAGATGGGGCGCTTACCAGGCGTTCTCGACCGCGATGTGGCCCGGCGCCGCCAGTCGGCTCAGGCGGAAACCCCTTCCCATCAGCGCCTTGTGGGTGTCGCGCACCATGTCGGGGCTGCCGCAGATCATGAAACGGGAGTCGGCATCGGAAAAGGGCAGCCCGACGGCGGTTTCGAGCCCACCCTGGCGGATCAGCTCGGGGATGCGGGCGTGGAGCGCGCCGGGGGCGGTCTCGCGGGTGACCACCGGCCGGTAGATCAGCTTGTGGCCCTGGGCCGCCCACAACGGGTGCTGCCGCAGCGCGGCGATCTCGTCCCGATACGCCAGGTCTTCGGCGAGGCGGGCGCAGTGGACCAGGATCAGCCGGTCGAAGCGCTGCCAGGTGGATTCGTCCTGGAGGATGGACAGGTAGGGGGCGAGGCCGGTGCCGGTGCCGAGCATCCACAGGTCGCGGCCATCGGCGAAGCGGTCGGTGGTGAAGAAGCCGTTTGCGGTGCGCTCGATCATCACCTCGTCGCCCACAGCCAACTGGGCGAGGCGCGAGGTGAAGGCACCGTCGGGCACCACGATGGAGTAGAACTCCAGGTGCTCGTCCCAGGTGGCCGAGGTCATCGAGTAGGCCCGCCACACCGGCGCCCCGTTCTCTTTCAGCAGCCCCAGCCGCGCAAACTGCCCGGGCACGAAGCGGAAGCCCGGCTCGCGGCTCAGGCGGAAGGACAGCAGACGCGGACTCCAACGGTGCATCCAGAGAATGCGGGCCACGGTGCTGCGGGTGTTGACGTTGACGGCGGTGTCCATGCGGTGTGCTCTCGACGATATCGGCGGGCTGCCCGAAGGGACAGACCGCATCCCGCGTCGCTTCGTTCCGGCAGCGGCGGCGCGAATGACTGACGCATTTCGGCAAGGGGGTGACGAAAATCGTCACCTGGAGCCCGCTGCTGCGCTTGCCACGGCGCTGGCGTGGGGGCGTCGGTTTGTTGAAAGTGTCTGATTCATAGACGTTTCGACCCGTCGGTCGGATTCTGGCACGGCGGTTGCATTAGCGTTGTCAGCCGGGTCTCGAGCCCGTTCTGGAATACCCATAATCTCTTGGAGATACGCACATGAAAGACATGAAGAAGCAAGGCGGTTTCACCCTGATCGAACTGATGATCGTCGTGGCCATCATCGGTATCCTGGCCGCCATCGCCGTTCCCCAGTACCAGCAGTTCCAGCGCAAGGCCAAGTTCTCCGACGTCGTGTCCCAGACCGCCGCCTACAAGTCCGCCGTTGAGCTGTGCATCCAGAACAACAACGGCGGTCTGACCGGCTGCGACACCGGCGCTTCCGCCGCTGACGGCACCTGGTCGATCCCGGCCCCCATCGCTTCCGGCGCCGGCAAGGGCAACCTCGACTCCCTGTCCGCCAAGGACGGTGTGATCACCGCCAAGGCGATCTCTTCCGGCGGTCTGAGCGGCGAAACCTACGTGCTCACCCCGACCTCCGGCACCGCCTCCATCAGCTGGGCCACCAGCGGCACCTGCCGTACCGCTTCGCCCCCGATCTGCTGATTGTCGCAGGGCCTCCAGGCCACCCCCGGCGGTGGCCTGACGCAACAAGCCCGGAATGGCGTAAGCCTTCCGGGCTTTGTTTTTGCAAGCTGAACCTCTCCACCCTGGAGCGCCTCCCTTGACCGGGCACCCGCAACCCCCCGATCCGCACCGCTTTAGCCGCTGGGCCGACAGCCTGCTGCTGGCCGTGCTGCTGCTGCCAGTGCTGGCCTTGCCCCAGCGCTGGGGCGACCGGGCGGCCGGCGTGGGGGCGATGCTGGCGCTGGTGCTGGTTGCGGCCAGCCTGCCGTGGCCGCGGCTGGTGCGTCTGCTGGCGCTGCCCTGCCTGCTGCTGGCGCCACCGGTGGCGTGGTACGCGTGGCGCTTCGGGGTGATGCCCGGCGACGAGCTGATGCTCGCCCTGCGCATGAGCGACGGTCGCAGCGCCGTCGAATTTCTCGCCGATGCAGCGCGGCAGTGGTCCACCTGGGCGGTGTTGATCCTCGAGGTGCTGGTGGCCCTGGCGCTGAAGCTTCGTCGCCCCTGGCCGGCGGCGTCGCGGTGGCGGCAGGTCGGGCTGCTCTGCGGGCTGGCCTATCTGGCCACGGGTTTCCTCCACGACAGCTTTCTGCGCACGCGGCTGCCGCTGCATCCGTGGGCCAGCCCCGAGCTGGTGCTGCGCACCTATCCGGTTTCCCTGGTCCAGCCGCTGGTGCTGCTGGCCACGCCGCGACCGGTGGTGGCGGCGATTGCGCCGGTGCGGGTAAAGGTGGACCCAGCGGCCCGCCATCGGCCCCAGACCTACGTGCTGGTGATCGGCGAATCGGCCCGCGCCGACCGGCTCGGCCTCAACGGCTACGGCCGGGATACGACGCCCATTCTGGGTGCCCTGCCCGGCGTGGTGAGCTTTCCCGATGTGCGCTCGGTGTCCGACTGCACCCACACCGCCGTCCCGGCCATGCTCACCATGAGCGACGCCGCCGGCATCGCCCGCCGCCCGCCGGACGAAGGGGCGCCCACCTTGTTCGACTACTTCGCCGCGGCCGGCTTCTTCACCGCCTTCGTGTCGATGCACGAGCCGGCGCTCGCCGAGGCCATCGGCATCCGCGCCGACCACGCCCGCAACCTGCGCTACCTCAACCCGGGCTCGCCGGTGCGGGACGACGCCCTGCTGCCCGAGCTGCGCCGCCTGCTGCTGGTGCCGCAGCCCCGCAAGTTCATCGTGCTGCAGCTCATCGGCAGCCACTTCGAGTACGAGCAGCGCTACCCGGCCGACTTCGACGTCTTCCACGGCGACGGCACGCCGGAGCGCGACCGTTCGGCCCGCTACGACAACAGCCTGCGCTACACCGACTGGATCCTCTCCCGCGTCATCGAGGCCCTGCACGGCGCCGAGGGCGAGGTGGTGCTGGCCTACGCCTCCGATCACGGCGAGAACCTCTACGACGACGCGCGGCAGCGCTACCAGCACTGCGGCAGCGTCACCCACTTCGACACCCGGCCGGCCACCCTCTTCTGGGCCGAGCGCCTTTACCGGCCGCAGTCGTGGCAGACGCTCGCCGCCAACCGGGGGCGTTACATCGGCCAGGAGATGGTGGGCGCCACGCTGCTCGATCTGGCCGGGGTGAGGGTGCCCGGCGTCGTGCTGCCCGACTCCCTCGCCGCTCCGCTCGTCGAGCGGGAGGTGCGCTACGTGCTGGACGGTGGCAAGCTCACCGGCTTTGCCCGGGACGGGAGCCTTGCCCCATGAATCCACGCAGGATCGTATCCCCCAACTGCGACGACCGCGCCCCCGGCGAGGCCGTCTCGCTCATCGTCATCCACGCCATCAGCCTGCCGCCCGACCGCTTCGGCGGCGAGGGGGTGGCGCAGTTGTTCACCAACTGCCTCGATCCGGCGGCCCATCCCTATTACGCAACGATCCATCACCTGCGGGTGTCGGCCCACTACTTCATTCGCCGCACCGGCGAGCCGATCGAGTTCGTGCCCCCCGAGCGGCGCGCCTGGCACGCCGGCCTCTCCAGCTGGCGGGGGCGCGAGCGCTGCAACGACTTCTCGGTGGGCATCGAGCTGGAAGGCTGCGACACGCTGCCCTTCGAGCCGGCCCAGTATGAGGCGCTGGCCCGCCTGCTGGCCGATCTCTGCGCGCGTTTCCCGGTGGAGGGGGTGACCGGCCACGCCGACGTCGCACCGGGCCGCAAGACCGACCCCGGGCCGTACTTCTCGTGGGGGCGCCTGCGCCGCGAACTGGCGCGCATCGGGCAGGGCGAACTCGCCGCGCGCATCGAGCCCGAAGGTGCCGCCGATGGCGACGACGGGGATCGGATGCGCTGGCCTTTTCCAGTCGCGGCGCGCCCTGGCTGAACGCTGCCGGGGGGCGGGCGAAAGCCGCTCCGGGGCTGGTTTTGCCCCGGTCGCCGGGCCCGGAGGCGCGCCAGCGCTGCCGCCCCGACAATGCTGCGGGCATCGCCCGGCAGCCGCCGGAGCGCCCCCGGGATTGACAAAATCCAGTCGAATCAATACAATGCGCTCTGTGTGCAATGCAGCACACATTTTTTTGGATCGTTTCTTGTTAAACGCCGGCGCAGAAACCGCCGCATGACCGGGCATCCCAAGCCGGTCACTGGCCAGAACCCTGGTCTGGTTTCCGCGTCATTTTTTGCACGCTGCCTGGTTGCACCAGCGTGTTTGGATCAACCCCTGGCGACCTAGTCTTTCGAGTGCCGTCGGCCGGTTTTTGTGGCTGACGAGTTGAACCCGGCCCTGCTTTTCGAGGGCTGTCGGGCGATACAAGCGGAACGCCTGCTCCCGGTTTTCATCGGGGCGGCACTTCGTGCGCGCTTGCTGGGCTGTGGCCACAGAAAGGAGAGCCCATGTTCGCAACTCGTATCACGAAGTACGCACGTCACGCGGCTTCATTCATGCTTCACTTCGCCCACGGCGGTCTGCTCGTCGCTGGCCTTATCGTTACTCTTTTTGTCGCTTCGCGGATCGCCAATCATGGCGTTCAGGGTCTTTCGCTCGGCAGCTTCACCGGTGGTCCTGCCACCTCCGCCGCCGTCGAAGAGATCGAGCCGGAAGTCGTGGAAGTCGCTGACACCACGGCAACCAAGCTCAGCCCCGACCTGCAGCGCGTCAAGACCTACATCGCCAAGCGCTACCAGGTCTCCGCGGTTGCCGTCGAGCCGCTGCTGGCCTCGGCCCAGCAGACCGGCCGCAGTGTCGGCGTCGACCCGCTGCTGCTGGTGGCCGTGATGGCCATCGAGTCGCGGTTCAACCCCTTTGCCGAAAGCCCGATGGGGGCCCAGGGCCTGATGCAGGTCATCCCCAAGTGGCATCCGGACAAGATCGACGTCAAGTCCGACAAGGGCGCGATGTTCGATCCGGATACCAACATCCGCGTCGGCGCCCTGGTGCTCAAGGAGTACATCCAGAGCACGGGCTCGGTTGAGCGGGCCCTCCAGCAGTACAACGGATCCAGCGATCCCACCGCGCCCTACGCCAACAAGGTGATGGCGGTGAAGGCCGCCCTGAGCCAGGCCGCCCGTGGCGGCAAGTTCTTCGGCGTCTGATCCGTTGTTTTGCAGCCTGCCGTCAGGCAGGCGCGTGTCTCTTCCTTTCTGCCGATTCCCCTCCGCGCCCCCGCAACAGGCGCCGGAGGGGTGATGTGCCCGCCGCTGCCTACAGCACGCGGCGGATGCGTTCGGCGGCTTCTACCAGCCGGGCTTCGTCGGTGGTGTAGGCAATGCGCAGGTGACGCTCTGGCGCGTTGTCCCCAAAGTCGACTCCCGGGGTGGTGGCCACGCCGGCTTCCTCGATGAGCCGCTGGGCGAGTTCCTCGCTGCTGGCGGCGATGTCGGAGATGTCGGCGTAGAGATAGAAGGCACCCTGGGGCTCCGTCGCAAATCTGAAACCGATCTCCCGTAGCGCAGGCAACAGCGCATTGCGGCGGTCGGCAAAGGCATGGCGACGGGCTTCCAGGATCTCCAGCGTGCCCGGCTCGAATGCCGCCAGCGCGGCGTGCTGGGCCGGTGTCGACGGCGAGATGAAGAAGTGCTGGGCGAGTTTCTCGATGTCCCGCACGTAGCCTTCGGGCACCACCATCCAGCCAAGCCGCCAGCCGGTCATCCCGAAATACTTCGAAAAGCTGTTCACCACGAACACGTCATCAGCCCGGCTGAGGGCGGTGCTCGCCTCGACGCCGTAGTTCAGGCCCTGATAGATCTCGTCCACGATCAGCACGCCACCGCGGGCCGCCACGGTGTCGCGCAGGGCGACGATCTCGTCCAGCTCCAGCAGCGTGCCGGTGGGGTTGGCCGGCGAGGCCACCATCAGCCCGCGGGTATTGGGCGTCCAGGCTGCGGCGACGTGGGCCGGCGTGGGCTGGAAGCGGGTCGTCGCATCCACCGGCAGTGCCACCGGCTTGCCTTCAAAGCTGCGCACCAGATGGCGGTTGGACGGGTAGCCCGGGTCGGGCAGCAGCCATTCGTCGCCCGGATCGGTGAGCACGCCCAGGGCCAGCATCAGCGCGCCGGAGGCGCCGGGGGTGACGATGATGCGCTCGGGCGCCACGTCGGCCCCGAAGCGGTCGTGGTAAAAGCGGGCGATGGCCTCGCGGAGCGCGGTGAGGCCCAGGGCCGGCGTGTAATGCACGTGGCCGCTGGTCAGAAAGCGGCGGCCGGCCTCGACGATCGGGGCCGGGCTGGGAAAGTCCGGCTCGCCGACCTCCAGGTGGATGATGTCGCGGCCTTCGGCGGCCAGGGCGTGGGCGCGCTTGAGGATCTCCATCACGTGGAAGGGCTGGATGTCGGCCATGCGGCGGGCGATTCGGGTCATCGCGAAGTCCTGATTCTCTGGTGTTGCGGGGAATCAGCCATTGTAGGCCAGCCCCGCCTGCCGGCGCGACCCGGCGCTGCTCAGAACAGCGTGGTGAGGCGCAGCCAGCCTTCCGGCAACACGTCGATCACCCGAGCTTCCAGCCATTTGTCGGCACCCGTCAGGATGGCGATACCGGCGAGGCCGATCAGCACGCCGAAGGCCTTCTTCATGCCGTCGCCCCGGGCGAGCACCCAGCCCCGGGCGCGGGCGAGGCTGGCTCGGGACGCGTAGGCCACCGCTACCAGCGGCGTGGCCGCGCCAAGGCCGAACACGCCGAGGATCAGCGCCCCGCGGCCGGCGCCGCCTTCGCTCGCCACCAGCGTTAGCGCCGAAGCCAGCAACGGGCCGGAACAGGGGCTCCACACCAGTCCGAGCACCCCGCCCAGCAGCAGTGCGCCGCCGAGGGAGCCGCCGTCGAGCCTGTTCGACGCCGCATTGGCCGACGAGGCCACGGGCAACAGCAGCTGGCTGAAGCGTGCGCCCAGGGCCGGCACCAGCATCACCAGCGCGAAGGCGATCAGCAGCACGGCACCAAATGTCCGCACGCTGTCCGGATCGATGCCCAGCGCCGGGCCCAGGGCGCCGACCACGAGGCCGATCGCGGCAAACGAGGCGGCCATGCCGGCCCCCATCGCCAGCGGCGCCAGCCGGTTGGCCTGCATCGCGCCGCCAACCACCAGGGGCAGCACTGGAAAGACACAGGGCGAGAGGGTCGTCAGGCTGCCGGCGACGAGACTGAGCCCCAGCTGGGGCAGGGAGAGGGCGGCGTCCATCATCTCGCCCTCACTGGGCCGCAGCGGTGGCCGAGTGCAGGGCGGCGCGCAGGCGGTCGGGGTCGGTCTCGCCGGCCAGCCTGGCGGTTTCCTGCGTGCCGCGCCAGACGATCAAGGTCGATTGCGTGCGCACGCCGAGCTGCTGCCGGAGGGCGCGCTCGCTGTCGTAGTCGGCCACCAGCAGCGGCAGAGGCAGGCTCGCGTCCTGCCGGAAGCCGTCGAAGACCTTGGCCTGAGCCCGGCAGGTGGGGCACCACGGGGCGTGGAAATGCACGGCCACCGGCTTGCCAGCCGACTGGGCGGCGGCGAGGGCTTGGGCCGAATAGGGCTGGATCTCCAGCGCGTGGGCGGCGAGCGGCGCCAGCAGGCAGGCGAGGGCGGTGACGAGACGGGGGCTGGGGGCGAGGCGGTTCATGGCGGGCTCCGGGTGACATGCGGGGGTGCATGTCGGATTGGTCGGAGCCGGCGCCGGATTCTTACAGTGCCCCGCCAGATTTCAGTCGGTGTCGGGCCAGCCGGCGGGGCGCTGCAGCCAGTCGAGCTGCCGCCGGCTGAGGTCGAAGCTCGCCAGGGTGGTCAGCGCGCCGCCGATCTCGGGCGCCGCGTAGTGCATCAGGCTGATGCGCTCGACACGGCAGGGCAGGGCGGGGGCGGCAAAGGCGTCGAGCCGGGGCTGGATGTGGGCCGTGGGCCAGGTGCCGGCGTAGAGGCCCACGGTGACGTGGGGCGTGTAGGGGCCGCCGGGCTCGTCCTGGTCGCCGGCCAGGGCGCGGCGCAGGCGGTGGATGCCGCCGGCGGGGTCCGTCACCGACAGGAAGGGCGCCGAGCTGAAGCTCGCCAG